>NZ_NCUX01000024.1:0-36999 GCF_002096615.1 Streptococcus oralis subsp. dentisani | reverse complement strand
GATACACCTGTACCCATGCCGAACACAGCAGTTAAGCCCTAGAACGCCGGAAGTAGTTGGGGGTTGCCCCCTGTGAGATATGGAAGTCGCTTAGCAGAATAGGAAGTTTAGAGGCTTCCTTTTTGGGAGTTTAGCTCAGCTGGGAGAGCATCTGCCTTACAAGCAGAGGGTCAGCGGTTCGATCCCGTTAACTCCCATTTTAGCGGGTGTAGTTTAGTGGTAAAACTACAGCCTTCCAAGCTGTTGTCGCGAGTTCGATTCTCGTCACCCGCTTTGAACTTTGTTCAATTACCAAGTTTTTAACTTGGGCGCGTAGCTCAGGTGGTTAGAGCGCACGCCTGATAAGCGTGAGGTCGGTGGTTCGAGTCCACTCGTGCCCATTTATGAATATGGTCCGTTGGTCAAGGGGTTAAGACACCGCCTTTTCACGGCGGTAACACGGGTTCGAATCCCGTACGGACTATTTTTGGAGGATTACCCAAGTCTGGCTGAAGGGAACGGTCTTGAAAACCGTCAGGCGTGTAAAAGCGTGCGTGGGTTCGAATCCCACATCCTCCTTTTT
Organism: Streptococcus oralis subsp. dentisani; assembly: GCF_002096615.1. Classification (GTDB taxonomy): domain Bacteria; phylum Bacillota; class Bacilli; order Lactobacillales; family Streptococcaceae; genus Streptococcus; species Streptococcus oralis_U. The sequence goes on along the minus strand of NZ_NCUX01000024.1, from coordinate 36,437 downwards.
ATTATTAACGCGGGATGGAGCAGCTCGGTAGCTCGTCGGGCTCATAACCCGAAGGTCGTAGGTTCAAATCCTGCTCCCGCAATTTGGCTCGGTAGCTCAGTTGGTAGAGCAATGGATTGAAGCTCCATGTGTCGGCGGTTCGATTCCGTCTCGCGCCATATACTTATGACTAGGAAGGGTAGCGAAGAGGCTAAACGCGGCGGACTGTAAATCCGCTCCTTCGGGTTCGGGGGTTCGAATCCCTCCCCTTCCATTCCTTTAGTTACGGGCATAGTTTAAAGGTAGAACTAAGGTCTCCAAAACCTTCAGTGTGGGTTCAATTCCTACTGCCCGTGTTTATAGAATTATGGCGGGTGTGGTGAAGTGGTTAACACACCAGATTGTGGCTCTGGCATGCGTGGGTTCGATCCCCATCACTCGCCTATTTTATATTATTGGGGTATAGCCAAGCGGTAAGGCAAGGGACTTTGACTCCCTCATGCGTTGGTTCGAATCCAGCTACCCCAGTTACTATTTGCCGGCGTGGCGGAATTGGCAGACGCGCTGGACTCAAAATCCAGTGTCCGCAAGGACGTGCCGGTTCGACCCCGGCCGCCGGTATAGTAATAACGACAAGGTTTTCGGACCTTGTTTTTTGATTTAGTGAAGATTTTGATATTTTTCTTTAAGTACAGATAACTGATGAATTATCTTTTTCTTCTTATTCTAATCATTTTTAGTGTGTTTTTGGTATAATATTACTTATTCACATTTTATGTAGATTATGAAAGAGTTTGGTGGTTAATGTCTCGTTCGGTTGACTTGCTTAAGAAGCGCTACTTAGAAAATATAAAAGAGAACCCAGATTTATTTATTGGGGTTGAGCTGGAGTATCCTGTTGTAAATTTAGAGGGTAAGGCTACGGATATTGAGGTTGTTAAGGAACTGTTTCGGTATTTATCTTCTGTTCTGAAGTTTACAGTTGAGAAAGTTGATGATTTTGGAAATCCAATTCAGTTACTAGATCCGGTCAGTCAGGATACAATCTTATTTGAAGTTGCTTATACGACCGTTGAGTTTGCCTTTGGTAGGGCTAAATCCATCCAAGAGGTTGAAGAGCGTTTTAGAGACTACATGGATCTGATTCAGAAAAAGTTGAGAGAAACAAATCATGCCATTGTTGGTTCTGGTATCCATCCATACTGGGAAGAGAATGCGAATCAACCAGTTGCTTATGCACGCTATCAGATGTTAATGAACTATTTGAAGTTGAGCAGAACCGTTCCAAGAACGGATTTGCACGACTACCCGCAATATGGTGCTTTTATCTGTGGGAGCCAAGTTCAACTGGATGTTTCAAAGTCTAACTTTCTGCGGGTCATTAACGCTTTTACTCAGATTGAAGCTGGCAAAGCTTATTTGTTTGCCAATTCAGAGTTTTCAGGGGAGGATTGGGATACTAAGGTTTCAAGGGATATTTTTTGGGAAGAGTCTATGCATGGGATTTATCCTGAAAATGTAGGTGTTAATGCCAGACTCTTCAAAGATGAGAATGATTTTTTTGATTATCTGAATCACTCTGCGATTTTTACTGCGGAACGGGATGGTGAAACCTATTATTTTTATCCAATTCGAGCAAAAGATTACTTAGGAACTCCGGAAATTCATGCCTTCGCCCTTGATGGGAAAGAGATCCTTCTTTATCCTCAGGAGAAGGACTTTCAGACACACCGTAGTTACCAGTACCAGGACTTAACGACTCGCGGAACAGTTGAGTTTCGTAGTGTATGTACGCAACCCTTGAATCGAACCTTTGCCGCGACGGCTTTTCACTTGGGTTTGTTGGTAAATTTAGATCAATTAGAAACTTATTTGCAAAAGGCTCCATTTTTTATCATATTTGGACGTGATTACAAGTCATTGAGACGGCAATTTTCTAAGAAAAAACTTACAGATCAGGAAGAAGCTGCGATTCTCGAGTTTTCTAAAGCCTTACTCATCCTAGCTGCGGAAGGACTGGATAAAAGAGATAAGCAAGAAATGATTTATTTAGAGCCTTTGAAGAAAGAATTGGGCCTATAATTTCTCTTATAAAGGGAGAATTTTCTGAAAAATCATGATATAATGGAAGAGACTATAGATAAAGGATAGAGATTCATGACATTAGTTTATCAATCAACGCGTGATGCCAATAATACAGTAACTGCCAGCCAAGCCATTTTGCAAGGTTTGGCGACGGATGGTGGTTTGTTTACACCGCTTACTTATCCAAAGGTAGATTTGGATTTTAACACATTAAAAGATGCTTCTTACCAAGAAGTGGCTAAATTAGTTTTATCAGCATTTTTAGATGACTTTACTGCAGAGGAGTTGGACTACTGTATCAACAATGCTTACGATAGCAAGTTTGATACCCCAGCTATTGCGCCATTGGTGAAACTGGATGGGCAATACAACTTGGAATTGTTCCATGGTTCAACGATTGCCTTTAAAGATATGGCCTTGTCTATCTTGCCATACTTTATGACGACTGCTGCTAAAAAGCATGGTTTGGAGAACAAAATCGTCATTTTGACAGCGACATCTGGTGATACTGGAAAAGCTGCTATGGCGGGGTTTGCGGATGTGCCTGGAACTGAAATTATCGTCTTTTATCCAAAGGATGGTGTCAGCAAGGTACAAGAGTTGCAAATGACTACTCAGACTGGCGACAATACTCATGTTATCGCTATTGATGGTAACTTTGACGATGCGCAAACTAACGTCAAACATATGTTTAACGATGTAGCTCTTCGTGAAAAGTTGGCTGCTAATAAACTGCAATTTTCATCAGCTAACTCTATGAACATTGGTCGTTTGGTACCACAGATTGTCTACTATGTTTATGCTTACGCTCAGTTGGTCAAGTCTGGTGAGATTGTGGCTGGTGAAAAGGTCAACTTCACAGTACCAACAGGAAACTTTGGAAATATCTTGGCTGCCTTTTATGCTAAACAAATTGGTCTGCCAGTTGGCAAATTGATCTGTGCTTCAAATGACAACAATGTTTTGACAGACTTCTTTAAAACCCGTGTCTATGACAAGAAACGTGAGTTTAAGGTCACAACTAGCCCATCCATGGATATCCTAGTGTCTTCAAACTTGGAGCGCTTGATTTTCCATCTATTGGGAAATAATGCTGAAAAGACAGCTGAACTCATGAATGCCTTGAGTACACAAGGACAATATGAACTGACTGATTTTGATGCAGAGATTCTGGATCTCTTTGTAGCTGAATATGCGACTGAGGAAGAAACGGCAGCAGAAATCAAGCGTGTTTATGATACAGATGCCTATATCGAGGATCCACACACGGCGGTTGCCTCAGCAGTTTATAGAAAATACCAAGCTGCTACTGGCGATGCGACTAAGACAGTGATTGCTTCAACAGCTAGTCCATACAAGTTCCCAGTGGTTGCAGTAGAAGCTGTAACAGGAAAAGCAGGTTTGACAGACTTTGAAGCCTTGGATCAATTACATGGCATTTCAGGAGTGGCAGTGCCACCAGCGGTTGATGGCCTTGAAACAGCTCCAGTTCGTCATAAAACAACAGTGGCAGCTGCTGACATGCAAGCGGCGGTTGAGGCTTATCTAGGACTTTAAGGCAGAGAGAGTAAACTCGGTTGGGAAACCAACTGAGTTTCTTTTCATCAGGAGGAAGGATTGTTTAAGAAAAATAAAGACATTCTTAATATTGCATTGCCAGCTATGGGGGAAAACTTTTTGCAGATGCTTATGGGCATGGTGGATAGTTACTTGGTCGCTCACTTGGGCTTAATCGCTATTTCAGGTGTTTCAGTAGCTGGCAATATTATCACGATTTACCAGGCGATTTTTATCGCTCTGGGAGCTGCTATTTCCAGTGTTATTTCAAAAAGTTTGGGGCAGAAAGATCAGTCCAAGTTGGCTTATCACGTGACAGAGGCTCTAAAGATAACCCTATTGCTGAGTGCACTTTTAGGGGCCTTATCCATCTTTTCTGGGCAAGAGATGATAGGACTTTTGGGAACTGAGCAGGCTGTGGCCGAGAGTGGTGGACTCTACCTATCTTTGGTAGGCGGATCGATTGTTCTCTTGGGCTTGATGACGAGTCTAGGCGCCTTGATTCGTGCAACGCATAATCCGCGTCTCCCCCTCTATGTGAGTCTTTTATCCAATGCCTTGAATATTCTTTTTTCAAGTCTAGCTATTTTTGTCCTTGATATGGGTATAGCGGGTGTTGCTTGGGGGACTATCTTGTCTCGCTTAGTCGGTCTTGTGATTTTGTGGTCGCAATTAAAACTGCCTTTTGAGAAACCGACTTTTGCTTTAGATAAAGAACTATTGACCTTGGCTTTGCCAGCGGCAGGAGAACGTCTCATGATGAGGGCTGGAGATGTAGTGATCATTGCCTTGGTCGTCTCTTTTGGGACGGAGGCAGTAGCGGGAAATGCAGTCGGAGAAGTTTTGACCCAGTTTAACTATATGCCTGCCTTTGGCGTCGCTACGGCAACGGTCATGCTGGTAGCTCGAGCAGTTGGAGAGAATAACTGGGAAAGAGTAGATGATTTGAGTAAGCAAACCTTTTGGCTTTCTCTGCATCTCATGTTGACCTTAACTCTCAGTATCTATGCCTTAGGGACACCACTGACTCATCTCTATACGACCGATCCTGTAGCAGTCGAAGCGAGCGTTTTGGTGGCACTTTTCTCTCTACTAGGAACTCCTATGGCGACAGGGACAGTCATCTATACGGCAGTTTGGCAGGGCTTGGGGAATGCTCGCCTTCCCTTTTATGCAACAAGTATCGGGATGTGGTGTATCCGCATAGGGACAGCCTATCTGATGGGCATTGTTCTTGGTTGGGGCTTACCTGGTATTTGGGCAGGAACACTTTTGGATAATGGTTTTCGCTGGTTATTTCTACGCTACCGTTACCAGCGTTATATGATGTTGAAAGGATAGGAAATGCAAAAAACAGCTTTTATTTGGGATTTAGACGGGACCTTATTGGACTCTTACGAAGCGATTTTGTCAGGAATTGAGGAGACCTTTGCTCAGTTTGCTATTCCTTATGATAAGGAAAAAGTGAGAGAGTTTATCCTCAAATTTTCGGTGCAGGATTTGCTGGAGCAGTTGGCAGAAGAGAGAAATCTGGATGCGGAAGTGCTCAATCAGGTGCGTGCCCAAAGTCTGGCTGAGAAGAATGCTCAGGTAGTTTTGATGCCAGGCGCGCGTGAAGTGCTAGCTTGGGCAGACCAAGCAGGAATTCAGCAGTTTGTCTATACTCATAAGGGGGACAATGCTTTCGCTATCCTAAGAGACTTGGGTTTGGAATGTTATTTTACAGAGATTCTAACCAGTCAGAGCGGTTTTGCGCGTAAGCCCAGTCCAGAAGCGGCGACATATCTGCTAGACAAGTATAAGTTGGATCCTAGGGATACCTATTATATAGGGGATCGGATTTTGGATGTGGAATTTGCCCAGAATAGCAGCATTCAAAGCATTAACTTTCTAGAGTCTTCTTATGAAGGAAATCACAGGATTCAAGCGTTGGCAGATATTCCCCACATTTTTGATGCTGAGCAATAAAAAAATTGTGTCAGTCGCGTGACAGAAACCTAACAAACTATTTCAAGTAATCGAGTTTGTTACAAGGAATAGACAGTTCTGTTAAATAGGCCCGAGAGGGCTTTTTTTCTGCTTTTTTTGTGTTATGATAGACGGGTACTCATTTGAAAGGAATATGAACGAATGAAGAAAAGAATTATTTTTGCCTCAACAGTAGCCTTGTCATTTGCACCTGTGTTGGCAACTCAAGCAGAGGAGATCCTTTGGACTGCTCGTACTGTTGAGCAAATCAAAAATGATGTGACGAAAAACGAGAACAAAAACAGCTATACAGTTCAGTATGGTGATACCCTGAGCACCATTGCAGAAGCCTTGGGTGTAGATGTCACAGTTCTTGCAAATTTGAACAAAATCACCAATATGGACTTGATTTTCCCAGATACTGTCCTCACTACAACTGTCAATGAGGCAGAAGAGGTGACGGAAGTCGAGATCCAAACTCCTCAAGCAGATGCTAGCGAAGAAGTGACAACTGCGACAGCTGATTTGACGACCAACCAAGTGACAGTCGATGAAAAAACAGTTCAAGTAGAAGACCTTTCTCAACCGATTGAGGAAGTACCAAGTGCAACAGAGACTGAAAAACCAACAGAAGTAGCGCCAAGTTCAGAAGTTTCTGAGATAGCGACAGTTGCTGAAGAGACACCATCTACAGAAACACCTGTAGTAGAAGAAACAGCTGAAACGACTCCAGAGGAGGTCCCAGTAGCAGCAACAACTCGCTCGGTTGAAGAAGAAGCTCCTCAAACAGCGACTCCAGCTACCGAAGAAACGGCAGCAACAACTCCAGCAGAAGCCCCAGTAGCAGCTGCTCCAGCAACTGAAACGTCTGCTGATGCAACGGGAACAAGTGCAACAGGAGAAACAGTAGCATCAACAGCAACTTCTGACACTGCAACTTCGACTTATCAAGCAGAGCAAAGCCAAACTCCTTCAAGAACGTATGTTGCTCCAGCAGCTCCTGACTATGCAGGCCTTGCTGTAGCCAAGTCTGAGAATGCTGGTCTACAACCACAGACGGCAGCCTTTAAGGAAGAAGTAGCGAACTTGTTTGGGATTACATCCTTTAGTGGCTACCGTCCTGGTGACAGTGGGGACCATGGTAAAGGTTTGGCCATCGACTTTATGGTTCCAGTGAGTTCAGCACTTGGTGATCAAATTGCAGAATATGCAGTCCAAAATATGGCTAGTCGTGGTATCAACTACATCATCTGGAAACAACGTTTCTATGCTCCATATGATAGTAAATATGGACCAGCCTACACTTGGAATCCAATGCCAGACCGTGGTAGCGTAACCGAAAACCACTATGACCACGTTCACGTTTCAATGAACTAATAGCAAAAGAAGCTGAAAACTCATAAGGTTGAGGCTTCTTTTTGTTATTCTAAATCGAAATGTTTTCAAATCTATGTTATAATCAAACTGTAGTTAACTGAAAATCAAGTATTTTTATTTTAGTAGAAGGTGAGAACACTATGATGAATAGTTTGAAAAAAACATTTGAGAAAACCATTGGTGACTTTGAAAAAGAATTTTGTGGTGAAGTCGTTGAACTCTTGATTATCACCTTACAAAATGTGGGAGGCGCGGCTGTTTTAAAGAATGGATGGAAGTTGCCTTCGGTTCATTTTGTAGCAAGTGTGAATGTGGAGACAAAGGAGTTCTCGGAAACAGAGGGACGTTTGGAGTGGTTGGTGAGTCCAGAGGAATATGAAGAAAAGGGCTTGCTCTATAGCTATAGTTTCGAGCCCTATCAGATTCATCATATCAAATGTCAAAAACGCCCCTTCATGGAGTTAGAGCCATATATGTCAGAAGTAGCTAATAACTGCTACCACTTGCTGGAATACCTAGATGACCAATCCTCAGACTCTAGGTTAGAGACCTTGATTGAAACCTATCAAAAACCTGTCATCATTCAAGACGATATTGGCGAATTCACCTTAAACAGAGCCTATTCTTGGTTTGAAGGATTTATCACTTACGAGGGTGGTGGTAAGATTCATGCTATCTTTGCTGCGAGTGCAGATGAAAGTCTCCCTCCAAGTTGTTTTGATGATCTAAAGAAATTTATGGGAACTTTCCAAGTTCAAGATACTCGGATTAAAGACTATATTGTCAAAGAACTGTGGGAAACAGCTCAAGACTGGATAGATTCAGATGAAAATGATGTGGAGTTAACAGAAGAGTATTTTACCAACTCTCTTTCCTTGAGTGAACTATCGATCAACGAAGACGGGGAATTGACCCTCTACTATGATGATAGCGAAGAAATTTTTGCAGGCCATGCCATCGAAGTTGTCATTGATAAAGAGGGAGAAATCCTTCGAGCAGATTTGGTAGGTTAGTGCTGGATTTTATCTAGAATATAGAAATAATAGCCTTTTGGGATTGAAACCAAGAGGCTATTTTTCGTGAGTAAGCAAAATGGTTGCGTTTTTAATCTTTCTGTAATATAATTGACAAGTCAATAGTTGATGAATCAAGTGTACGCAAGGAGGTAGAAATGAAAAAAATTAACGACTTACTGTACCAGCTCCATTTAACAGATCAGATGATCACTCAACTCTTTGAGAAACAATTGGGAATTAGTTTGACCCGCTATCAAATCTTGCAGTTTTTACTGCAGCAGTCACCCTGCAACCAGATTGCCGTTCAGGAGAAGTTGCAAATCGACCAGGCGGCCTTGACCCGTCATTTTAAGATACTAGAGTCAGAGGGCTATGTCAGTCGCAAGCGTAATCCGGCCAATCAGCGAGAAGTCTTAGTTGAATTAACCCAAGAAGCCAAGAATCAACTCTTAGTCAGTCCGCCTAAACATCATTTGCGAGTGAAGGAACAGATGGAGAGCATCTTATCGACAGCCGAGCAGAAAGAGCTAACAACTTTACTGACGAAACTAGTGTCAGGTCTAGAAAAAATAGAATTTTAAGGAGAAAACGATGTCAATCATTACTACTATTTTAGCAACCCTTGTTGCCCTCGAACATTTTTATATCTTTTATTTGGAGAGTATGGCAACCCAATCAGATGCAACCAGCTGAGTCTTTAATATGGACAAGGAAGAGTTGACTAGACCCTCTGTCACCTCACTGTTTAAAAACCAAGGGATTTATAATGCTTTGCTGGGTGTGTTTCTCTTGTACGGGATTTATTTCTCACAAAGTTTGGAAATTGTGACCATCTTTGTTTTATTTGTGCTTGGTGCAGCGACCTACGGTTCTCTGACAGTAGACAAGAAGATTATTCTGAAGCAAGGTGGGCCTGCTATTTTGACTCTGCTGAGTATGTTACTTTTGAAATAAGAAAACCAGCGTTTTGAACGACGCTGGTTTTTGTATTCTCTTATCCATTTCGACGTTTACGAGCTAGTAGGGCTCTGTAAAAGAAGATGTGATTGTTTTGGATATAGGGAAGGATTGAGAAACTAGCAATCCCAAAGGTGATCCAGTTGAGGAAGTACCAAGGGAGTAGTTGTAGGTCGAGGACAAAGCGCTGGAACTTGTATCCTTTCATCAAGAAACGGCTGGTTTTCAGGATTTGACTTGGTTTAGCCTGTCCTAAATCCAGAGTATCGCAGAGGAGGAATTCTACCTGCGAGTAGGCATAATGTTGCGGTACGTAGAGGATGTTCCCCACAATCATCAAGATGAGACTCGCGAAAAAGTAGAGCCCAAAGGTCATAAGGAACTGCTCTGTTTCAACCGACGAGAGATCTAGTTTTGGAAATTCAGGATGTAGGGCAACAAATCTTCGAGCCAAGAGATTGCTATAAAAAAGAAAATAAACCCCTACTAAGTTTGGAATGCTCCATAAAAAGAGGTAGAAACGTTTGAGGAGTAGGGTCAGGAAGGTTTGCGAGAAGCGCTCTTCAGCAAAGAGGGCCAGGCTTGATTTTACTGAGAGTTCCGTATTAGGATCCTTGAGGAGTCGGAGTGTCGCAAAGGCAGCACCTGCTAGAAAAATCGTGCTCATAAAAGAAACCACTAGTGGGAAGAGATAGGCTTGGAGCACTTGTGCCAGCATGCTGAAAAAGGATTGCTCTAAAACACTTTCTTGGAGACGAGCCAAGGGGTTGAGAAAGCCTGACAAGATGACCAGCATGCTAGGTAAGAGATAGACGAGAAAGAGGCGGGGGTTTTCAGCCTGAAACTGCCTAGCCTGCAGACGGATGGTTTTTAAATCAATTTTTGGGTATTTCATTCTTTCATTATACCATAGTTCGTGACAGTTCCTGATTTTTTTGATAAAATCATACAGTATGCCTTTGGGCACAAAGTATGAACTGGGACTGTCTTTCCCAGCTTCGGAGGTAGAAAATGTCAGATTCACCAATCAAATACCGTTTGATTAAGAAGGAAAAACACACAGGAGCTCGTCTGGGAGAAATCATCACTCCCCACGGTACCTTCCCAACACCTATGTTTATGCCAGTTGGGACCCAAGCTACTGTTAAAACCCAGTCGCCTGAAGAATTGAAGGAGATGGGATCAGGGATTATCCTCTCTAATACCTATCATCTGTGGCTTCGTCCAGGAGATGAACTTATCGCACGCGCAGGCGGTCTCCACAAGTTCATGAACTGGGACCAGCCTATTTTGACAGATAGTGGTGGTTTCCAGGTTTATTCCCTAGCAGATAGCCGTAATATCACAGAAGAAGGAGTAACCTTTAAAAACCATCTCAATGGTTCCAAGATGTTCCTATCGCCAGAAAAAGCCATCTCTATTCAGAACAATCTGGGTTCAGACATCATGATGTCTTTTGATGAATGTCCTCAGTTTTACCAACCTTACGATTACGTTAAGAAATCAATCGAGCGTACCAGCCGTTGGGCTGAGCGTGGTTTGAAAGCTCACCGTCGTCCACAGGATCAAGGTTTGTTTGGAATTGTGCAGGGGGCGGGATTTGAAGACCTTCGTCGTCAGTCAGCTCATGACCTTGTCAGCATGGATTTCCCAGGCTACTCTATCGGTGGTTTGGCAGTGGGAGAAACACACGAAGAGATGAATGCAGTCTTGGACTTCACAACTCAACTCCTTCCTGAAAATAAACCTCGCTATTTGATGGGGGTCGGAGCGCCAGATAGCTTAATTGATGGGGTCATTCGTGGTGTGGATATGTTTGACTGTGTCTTGCCGACTCGTATCGCTCGTAACGGGACTTGTATGACTAGTCAGGGACGTTTGGTTGTCAAAAATGCCCAGTTTGCTGAGGACTTTACGCCACTGGATCCTGAGTGTGATTGCTACACATGTAAGAACTACACACGCGCCTACCTTCGTCACCTGCTCAAGGCTGATGAAACCTTTGGTATCCGCTTGACTAGCTACCACAACCTTTACTTCTTGCTCAACCTCATGAAGCAGGTCCGCCAAGCTATCATGGATGACAATCTCTTGGAATTCCGTGAGTATTTTGTGGAAAAATATGGCTACAACAAGTCAGGACGCAATTTTTAAAATGGAATTTATAGAAGCTAAAAATCCTACGTTTTCTCGTAGGATTTTTCTTCTTTTTTTGATAGAATAAAGTGTATAACGAAAGGGAGAATAGACTCGTATGCGTATTAAATGGTTTTCCTTGATTAGGATTACAGGTTTACTTCTGGTGCTTCTGTACCACTTCTTTCAGACCATCTTTCCTGGAGGATTTTTCGGGGTAGATGTCTTTTTCACATTTTCGGGATTCTTGATTACCTCCCTCCTTTTAGAAGAGTTTGGAAAGAAAAGCCAGATTGATTTACTGGGCTTTTTTAAGAGACGGTTTTATCGGATCGTGCCACCTGTGGTTCTGATGGTTTTGGTGACCATGCCCTTTACCCTCTTAGTTCGCCAAGACTATGTTGCTGGAATTGGTGGCCAGATTGCTGGAGTTCTCGGTTTTATGACCAACTTCTACGAAATGTTAATAGGGGGAAGTTATGAATCCCAGTTCATTCCGCATCTCTTTGTTCACAACTGGAGTCTAGCTGTTGAGGTTCACTACTATATTCTTTGGGGCTTAGCGGTTTGGTTCTTATCGAAACGTTCAAAATCTAGTAGTCAATTGAGAGGGATAGTCTTCCTCCTTTCTGCGGGAGCTTTCATCATTAGCTTTTTCTCCATGTTTATTGGTAGTCTAATGGCTAGTTCCCATTCGTCTGTCTACTTTTCAAGTTTAACCCATATCCATCCCTTCTTTTTAGGAAGCATTTTGGCGACGGTTGTGGGTGTTCGTCAGACGAGCGATTTAGTCAAGCAGTTTGATCGGACGTGGGATCTTCGCCAGAATCTACTGGTGTTTGCTGCAGGTCTCTTGGTATTAGTGCTCTTGACTTTCTTTGTCAAGTTCACTTACCTGTTTGCGTACTTATTTGGCTTCTTGCTAGCAAGTTTAGCAGCAGTGACCATGATTTTTGCTGCGCGTGTTTTGCATGAGAAAACGCCTGAGATACAAGAACCTCATATAATCACATTTTTAGCGGATACCAGCTACGCGGTTTATCTCTTCCACTGGCCTTTTTATATTATCTTTTCGCAGTTGATGAGCAATCTGCCCGCTGTTATTTTAACCGTTATCTTTTCCTATTTCTTTGCTATCCTATCTTTCTATATTATTGAGCCATTGATTGCTGGTAAGACCAACGCTTTAGTTAGAAAAATCACTAAACTGCGTCATATCAAACCTATTAGTGCTAGTGTTGTGGGCACCCTTTCCTTACTTACCTTGATTATCATAGCTATGGCTCCTCAGGTTGGAGCTTTTGAGACAGACTTGATGGTCAATGGTTTCAAGCAAGCTCAGACCAATATAGGACAAACAAAGACTCTTGCTGAACAAGCTGAAGTCAGTCGCCTAGGAATTTCTGAGGGAACGAGTCTGATTGGGGATTCAGTGACTTTACGTGCCAATACAGCCTTAAAAGAGGCGCTTCCTGATGCAAATATCAATGCTCAGGTTAGTCGGACGACCAAGCAAGCCAATGACATTATGCTCAATAACAGCCAGAACAAGGTACTTCTAAAAACAGTTGTCATTGCAACGGGTGTAAACGGACCAGAGAATTATAAAGATGACTTAGATACGATAGTTAAAAATCTTCCCAAAGGCCACCATCTGATTCTTGTAACTCCTTATGAAGGTGACAAGAGCAAGGAGACTTACAAATCAGTTGAGCAGTATGCGACTTATGCGCGAGAATTAGCAGAAAAGACTCCTTACGTGAGCATTGCTGACTGGAATAAGGTTGCTAAGGAGCACCCTGAAATCTGGGCTGGAACCGACCAAGTCCACTTTGGAAATGATAGCAACATGATTGAAGAAGGTGCTAAGTTATACGCAGAAACAATTGCAGCTGCTGTTAAGACCGCTCAAGAACAGCCTGTGAAATCAAAATAAAATCAAAGAGTTGGAGATATCCAGCTCTTTTAAAATATCTCTAGAAAATAGGTCTATACCATTTACAAATGAAAAAGAAAGGTTTATAATGTAATTGACATAATAAATTCTAGAATCAATCTATCAAGGAGGTTATCATTATGCCTAATTATATTAAAGCGGATCAGTTTTTCTACCCACACGGAGTTCGTCGTGGTGGTTACTTGGAACTTGTGGATGGCAAGTTTGGCAAACATGTAGAACAGATTCCTGAAGGAGCTGAGGTGATTGACTATACAGGCTACAGCATTGCCCCGGGACTTGTAGATACTCACATTCATGGATTTGGTGGTGTCGATGTCATGGATAATAACATCGAAGGAACCCTTCATACTATGAGTGAAGGATTGCTTAGCACGGGTGTTACTAGCTTCTTGCCAACGACGTTGACTTCCTCTTACGAGCAGTTGCTTGCGGTAACTGAAAATATCGGTGCTCGTTATCAGGAAGCAAGTGGAGCCAAGATTCGGGGAATCTATTTTGAAGGGCCATATTTCACAGAGAAATATAAGGGAGCTCAAAATCCTGCCTATATGAAGGACCCTCGTATGGATGAGTTTCGTGCTTGGCAAAAAGCTGCCAATGGTTTGCTTAATAAAATTGCCCTTGCGCCAGAACGTGAAGGTGTAGAAGACTTTGTTCGTACGATTACAGGCGAAGGAGTGACTGTTGCTCTAGGGCACTCAAATGCGACTTTTGATGAAGCTAAAAAAGCAGTTGATGCTGGAGCAAGCGTTTGGGTACATGCCTACAATGGAATGCGTGGGTTGACTCACCGTGAGCTCGGTATGGTGGGAGCCATGTATGAGTTGCCACATACCTATGCAGAATTGATTTGTGACGGTCACCACGTAGATCCAAAGGCCTGTGAAATTTTGCTCAAGCAAAAAGGAACTGAAAATATCGCCCTTATCACAGACTGTATGACAGCTGGTGGTCTGGAAGACGGTGACTACATGTTGGGAGAATTCCCGGTAGTGGTTGCCAATGGAACTGCACGCCTCAAATCGACAGGCAACTTAGCGGGTTCTATTCTCAAACTCAAAGATGGTTTGAAGAATGTGGTCGAATGGGGCATTGCGAATCCACATGAAGCGGTCATGATGGCCAGCCTCAACCCAGCAAAATCTGTTCACATCGATGATGTCTGTGGTCAAATCCGTGAAGGCTATGACGCTGACTTTATCGTACTAGATAAAGATTTGGAATTGGTAGCAACCTACCTAGACGGTGTGAAACGTTATCAAGCATAGTAAAAAGCAGAGGCTGTGATGACTCAGCCTTTGCTTTTCTATTTAGAGGTATCTTCAGAAAGCTAGAAGATTGTTCTATAATGAAGCAAAATCCTTTCATTGTTCTAGAAAATTCGTTATAATATACGGTACAAAGGAAGTAGTGAAAATGTATCGTGTTATAGAAATGTATGGGGACTTTGAACCGTGGTGGTTCATAGAAGGTTGGGAAAAAGATGTCATTATGAGTCGCTCTTTTAACAAGTACTATGATGCTCTAAAATATTATAAATCATGCTGGTTTGAGCTGGAAAAGAAGAATCCTCTCTATAAGAGTCGGAGCGATTTGATGACTATTTTTTGGGATCCTGCAGACCAACGTTGGTGTGATGAGTGTGATGAGTATTTGCAGCAGTATCATTCTTTGGCTCTTTTACAGGATGGGCAAGTCATCCCCGATGAAAAGCTACGTCCAGGCTATGAAAAACAAACAGGTCAAGAAAAACACCGTTCTTGCCGTATGAAATGGAGATAAAAAAAGTAACTTTTTAAGTTGCTTTTTTTATTTTTTTGCGAATAGTTAGATAAGGAGGGCGGTATGGTACAAGAAATTGCACAGAAAATTATTGCTACTGCGAAAGAAAAGAAGGCTCAGGATATCTATTTTATTCCCAAGGAAAAATCCTATGAGCTTCACATGCGGGTTGGAGACGAACGGTGTCTAGTTGACTCCTATGAGTTTGATGTTTTAGCTGCTGTGATTAGTCATTTTAAGTTTGTAGCGGGTATGAATGTAGGGGAGAAGAGACGTAGTCAGCTGGGCTCTTGCGACTATCAGCATGGGGAGAAGGTGTCTTCTCTGCGTTTGTCTACCGTAGGAGATTATCGGGGACATGAGAGTTTGGTTATTCGTTTGTTGCACGATGAGGAGCAGGAACTGCATTTCTGGTTTCAGGATATGAACGAACTGGGTGAGCAGTACCGGCAACGGGGCCTCTACCTTTTTGCGGGTCCGGTCGGCAGTGGCAAGACGACTCTGATGCACGAATTAGCTAAGTCTCTGTTTAAGGGGCAGCAAGTTATGTCTATCGAAGACCCAGTAGAAATCAAGCAGGAAGACATGCTCCAGTTACAGTTGAATGAGGCGATTGGCTTGACCTATGAAAATCTCATCAAACTGTCTCTCCGGCATCGTCCTGACCTCTTGATTATTGGTGAAATTCGGGATAGCGAGACGGCACGTGCAGTGGTCAGAGCCAGTTTGACAGGGGCGACGGTCTTTTCAACCATTCATGCCAAGAGTATCCGAGGTGTTTATGAACGCCTTCTGGAGTTGGGTGTGACGGAGGAGGAATTAGCAGTTGTCCTGCAAGGCGTCTGCTACCAGAGATTAATCGGGGGAGGAGGAATCGTTGACTTTGCAAACCAAGACTATCAGGAACACCAGCCAACTAGCTGGAATGCGCAGATTGACCAGCTTCTTAAAGATGGACATATCACAAGTCTTCAGGCTGAAACGGAAAAAATTAGCTACAGCTAAGCAAAAGAAAATCATCACCTTGTTTAATAATCTCTTCTCCAGTGGTTTTCATTTGGTGGAAATTATTTCTTTCTTGGGGAGAAGTGCCTTGCTGGAAAAGGACTATGTGGCCCAGATGCACCAAGGCTTGTCCCAGGGGAAATCCTTTTCAGAGATGATGGACAGCTTGGGTTTTTCAAGTGCTATTGTGACCCAATTATCCCTAGCTGAAGTTCACGGGAATCTTCACCTGAGTTTGGGAAAGATAGAAGAGTATCTAGACAATCTGGCCAAGGTCAAGAAAAAGTTAATCGAAGTGGCGACCTATCCTTTGATTTTGCTGGGATTTCTCCTGCTAATCATGATGGGGTTGAGAAACTATTTGCTCCCCCAACTGGACAGTAGCAATATCGCCACTCAAATCATCGGTAATCTGCCACAAATTTTTCTGGGACTAGTGTTGGTTTGCTCTCTGTCTTTACTTTTAGCCCTCACTTTCTACAAAAGAAGTTCTAAGATGCGGGTCTTCTCGATGTTGGCACGGATTCCCTTTCTGGGAATCTTTGTCCAGACCTATCTGACAGCTTATTACGCGCGTGAATGGGGCAATATGATTTCGCAGGGAATGGAGCTGATGCAGATTTTTCAGATCATGCAGGAACAAGGTTCTCAGCTTTTTAAAGAAATCGGTCAAGATCTAGCTCAAGCCCTGCAAAATGGCCGCGAATTTTCTCAAACCATAGCAACCTATCCTTTCTTTAAAAAGGAGTTGAGTCTCATCATCGAGTATGGGGAAGTTAAGTCCAAGCTGGGGAGTGAGTTGGAAATCTATGCTGAGAAAACTTGGGAAGCCTTTTTTACCCGAGTCAACCGCACCATGAATTTGGTGCAGCCACTGGTCTTTATCTTTGTGGCCCTGATTATCGTTTTACTTTATGCGGCAATGCTTATGCCCATGTATCAAAATATGGAGGTAAATTTTTAAAATGAAAAAACTCATGACAAATTTGAAAAAAGCCAAGGCGAAAGCTTTCACTCTGGTAGAGATGTTGGTGGTCCTTTTAATCATCAGTGTTCTTCTCTTGCTCTTTGTGCCTAATTTGACCAAGCAAAAGGATGCCGTAGATGACAAAGGAAAAGCTGCTGTTGTCAAGGTGGTAGAAAGCCAGGCAGAACTCTATAGTTTGGACAAGAATGAAGATGCGAGTCTAAGTAAATTACAGGCAGACGGCCGTATCACAGCTGAGCAAGTCAAAGCTTATAAAGACTATCATGCAAAACAAAAAACAAGTCAAACTGTTGCGGATTAAGGCCTTTACCATGCTGGAAAGTCTCTTGGTTTTGGGACTTGTGAGTATCCTTGCCTTGGGCTTGTCTGGTTCTGTCCAGTCCACTTTTGCGGCGGTAGAGGAGCAGATTTTCTTTATGGAGTTTGAAGAACTCTATCGGGAAACCCAAAAACGCAGTGTAGCCAGTCAGCAAAAGACCAGCTTAAACTTAGATGGGCAGACAATCAACAATGGTAGTCAGAAGTTGACTGTTCCCAAAGGGATTCAGGCACCATCTGGACAAACGATTCATTTTGACCGAGCTGGGGGCAATAGATCTCTGGCTAAGGTTGAATTTCAGACCAGAAAAGGAGCAATCAGCTATCGATTATATTTAGGAAATGGAAAAATTAAACGCATTAAGGAAACTAAAAATTAGGGCAGTGATTTTACTGGAAGCAGTAGTTGCTCTAGCCGTTTTTGCCAGCATTGCGACCCTTCTTTTGGGACAAATTCAGAAAAATAGACAAGAAGAGGCAGAAATCTTGCAAAAAGAGGAAGTCTTGCGTGTGGCTAAGATGGCTCTGCAAACAGGTCAAAATCAGGTAAAGGTAAATGGAGTTGAGATCCAGGTGTTTGCTAGTGAAAAAGGATTGGAGGTCTACCATGGTTCAGAGAAGTTGCTCGACCTTAAAGAGCAGTAAGGTTAAGGCGTTCACTCTTCTAGAATCTCTGATTGCCCTTATCGTCATCAGTGGAAGCTTGCTCCTCTTTCAAGCCATGAGTCAGCTCCTCATTTCAGAAGTTCGTTACCAGCAACAAAGCGAGCAAAAGGAGTGGCTCTTGTTTGTGGATCAGCTGGAGGCGGAGTTAGAGCGTTCGCAGTTTGAAAAGGTGGAAGGCAATCGCATCTACATGAAACAGGATGGTAAGGATATCGCTATGGGTAAGTCTAAATCGGATGATTTTCGGAAGACCGATAGCAGTGGCCGGGGCTATCAGCCTATGGTTTATGGATTGAAATCAGCACAAATCACAGAGGAAAATCACTTGGTTCGCTTTCGTTTTCAATTTCAAAAAGGCTTAGAAAGGGAGTTCATATATCGTGTGGAAAAAGCAAAAAGTTAAGGCAGGCGTTCTCCTATATGCAGTCACCATGGCAGCCATTTTTAGCCTTTTGTTGCAGTTTTATTTGAACCGGCAAGTCGCCCATCACAAAGACTTTGCCTTAAATAAAGAAAAGTTGGTCGCTTTTGCCATGGCCAAGCGAAGTAAAGATAAGGTTGAGCAAGAAAGTGGGGAACGAGTCTTCAACTTGGGAAAAGTCACGTATCATAATACGAAAACAGGTTTTACAACAAGTGTTCGTATGAATAAGGGCAACTATGAATTTCTCTTTCCTCCGATGAAAAACCAAGAAAAGAAAACAGCTAAAAAGGAAGAGGTAGCGACTGATTCAAGCCAAGAACCAAATCAGAAAAAACAGAAAATAAGGCAGATAAGAAAGACAATTCCTAGTCAATTCAACTACTTTGTGTTAAACTAAAAGCATGAAACATGATTTTAATCACAAAGCAGAAACCTTTGATTCGCCCAAAAACATCTTTCTTGCAAACTTGGTTTGTCAAGCAGTTGAAAAACAGATTGATCTTTTATCAGACAAGGAAATATTGGATTTCGGTGGTGGGACAGGTCTATTAGCCTTGCCCCTAGCCAAGCAGGTCAAGTCGGTTACCCTTGTAGACATCTCGGAGAAAATGCTGGAGCAGGCCCGTTTGAAAGTTGATCAGCAAGAAATCAAGAGTCTTAAGCTCTTGGAACAGGATTTACTGACAAATCCCTTAGACCAGCAATTTGACATGGTTGTTGTCAGTCGAGTTCTTCATCATATGCCTGATCTAGATGCGACTCTTGCCATGTTCCACCATCACCTTAGGGAGAAGGGACAAGTCCTCATTGCTGATTTTGTCAAGACAGACACCAACCACCACGGATTTGAATTGGCTGAACTGGAAATCAAGCTTGCTCAATTTGGTTTTTCGAGCATTGGCAGTCAGATTCTTTACAGTGCTGAGGATCTTTTCCTAGGAAATCACGCAGAGCTCTTTTTAACAGTAGCCCAAAAATCACTTGCTGACTAAAGCAGTGATTTTTTCTCTTCAGATGGAAAAAATAGGGGAATTTTGATAAGATAGGAATATGGATTTTGAAAAAATTGAACAAGCTTATACGTATTTACTAGAGAATGTCCAAGTCATCCAAGGTGATTTAGCGACCAACTTTTATGACGCCTTGGTAGAGCAAAACAGCATCTATTTGGATGGCGAAACTGAGCTAGAGCAGGTCAAGGAGAATAATCAAGCCCTTAAGCGCTTAGCACTTCGCAAGGAAGAGTGGCTCAAGACCTACCAGTTTCTCTTGATGAAGGCAAGACAAACTGAGCCTTTACAGGCCAATCACCAGTTTACGCCGGATGCCATTGCCCTCCTCTTGGTACTTATTGTGGAAGAGTTGCTTGATCAAGAGGAAATTAGCATCCTCGAAATGGGTTCTGGTATGGGAATTCTGGGTGCTACCTTCTTGACTTCTCTTGCTAAAAAAGTGGATTACTTGGGAGTCGAAGTGGATGATTTGCTGATTGATCTGGCGGCTAGTATGGCAGATGTAATCGGTTTGCAGGCTGGATTTGTTCAAGGCGATGCCGTTCGTCCGCAAATGCTTAAAGAAAGCGATGTGGTCATTAGCGATTTGCCTGTTGGCTATTATCCAGACGATGCCGTTGCATCTCGTTATCAAGTGGCTTCTAGCCAAGAACATACCTATGCCCACCATTTGCTGATGGAGCAAGGTCTCAAGTACCTTAAGTCAGATGGCTATGCTATTTTTCTAGCTCCGAGTGATTTATTGACCAGCCCTCAAAGTGATTTGTTAAAAGGTTGGATCAAAGATGAAGTGAGTCTTGCTGCCATCATCACTCTGCCAGAGGATATTTTCTCAACGGCCAGTCAGGCTAAGAGTATTTTCGTTTTACAGAAGAAAACTGAACAGGAACTGCAACCTTTTGTGTATCCGCTAGAAAGTTTGCAAGATCCAGCTGCACTAATGAAATTCAAAGAAAATTTTCAAAAATGGAGCAAAGGTACTGAAATATAAGGTAATTTTTGTTATAATAGTTGAAAACGCTTAAAAGAGGTATCATCTTATGACTAAAACAATTGCAATCAATGCAGGGAGCTCAAGCTTGAAATGGCAACTTTATCAAATGCCAGAAGAAATAGTATTGGCCAAAGGCTTGATCGAACGCATTGGCTTGAAGGATTCGATCTCAACTGTAAAATTCGACGGCCGTTCTGAAAAACAAATTCTTGATATTGACGATCACACACAAGCTGTTAAGATTTTATTAGATGATCTGATTCGTTTTGACATCATCAGAGGTTATGATGAAATAACTGGTGTTGGGCACCGTGTTGTAGCTGGTGGAGAATATTTCAAAGAGTCTACTGTCGTTGAGGGAGATGTTTTAGAAAAGGTTGAAGAATTGGGACTTTTGGCACCTCTCCACAACCCAGCCAACGCAGCAGGAATTCGCGCATTTAAGGAATTGCTTCCAGATATTACCAGCGTTGTTGTTTTTGATACTTCATTCCACACAACCATGCCGGAAAAAGCCTATCGTTATCCTCTTCCGAATAAATACTATACTGAAAATAAGGTTCGTAAGTATGGAGCCCACGGGACAAGTCATCAGTTTGTAGCAGGAGAAGCAGCTAAAATTTTAGGTCGCCCCCTAGAAGAGTTGAAATTGATTACCTGCCATATTGGTAATGGTGGTTCTATTACAGCTGTCAAAGGCGGTCAGTCTGTTGATACATCCATGGGCTTCACTCCACTTGGTGGTATTATGATGGGGACTCGTACAGGTGATATTGATCCGGCTATCATCCCCTATTTAATGCAACATACAGATGACTTTAATACACCAGAGGATATCAGTCGAATCCTAAATCGTGAGTCAGGACTTTTGGGTGTGTCTGAAAGATCAAGTGATATGCGTGATATTCACGAAGCTATGCGTGCAGGTGATGAGAAAGCGCAGCTGGCAAATGAGATTTTTGTAGATCGTATCCAAAAGTATATTGGTCAGTATTTGGCAGTTTTGAACGGTGCAGATGCCATTATCTTTACAGCTGGAATTGGAGAAAATTCTGTAACGATTCGTGAGATGGTCATTGAAGGCATTTCTTGGTTTGGCTGTGATGTGGATCCTGAAAAGAATGTCTTTGGAGCAACAGGTGATATATCAACAGAAGCTGCTAAAGTTCGTGTCTTGGTTATCCCAACTGATGAAGAATTGGTTATCGCTCGTGACGTTGAACGCTTGAAAAAGTAAGATGAACTGAATAAAATTACAAGGTAAGATACAATAAAAAGGAGTTGGGAGATAAAATTTCCCAACTTTTTGTTGTTAAAACAGTCTAAAACCTTGTCATTATTGGCTTTTTTGAAATTTATGGTATAATAGTAGTAATTTAATAGATGGAGTTGAGTTTTGAAGAAAAGCTTTCGTGTAAAAAGAGAGAATGATTTTAAGGCTATTTTCACGGATGGAACAAGTTTTGCCAATCGCAAATTTGTTGTCTACCAATTGGAAAATCAGAAAAGTCATTTTCGAGTAGGGCTGTCCGTCAGTAAGAAATTAGGGAATGCAGTCATTAGAAATCAAATTAAAAGACGGATTCGACACATTTTGCTAAGTGTAAGGGAGCAGTTAGCTGATAACGTTGATTTTGTCGTAATTGCTCGAAAAGGGGTTGAAGGCTTGGATTATGCAGAAATGGAGAAAAATCTACTCCACGTATTAAAGTTATCAAAGATTTACCGGGAAGGAATTAGGAGTGAAAAAGAAACTACAGTTGATTAGTTTGCTGGGCTTGTCCTTATTTGTTATGACAGCCTGTGGGACAAGCGATGTTGCAGCAGATTCTACAGATATATGGAGTAAATTTGTCTATTTTTTTGCTGAAATCATTCGCTTCTTGTCCTTTGACATTAGTATCGGAGTGGGGATTATCCTCTTTACGATCCTGATTCGTACGATTTTATTACCAGTCTTTCAGACTCAAATGGTGGCCTCTAGAAAAATGCAAGAGGCTCAACCACGCATCAAGGCTTTGCAAGAACAATATCCAGGTCGTGATATGGAAAGTAGAACCAAGCTGGATCAGGAGATGCGGAAAGTCTATAAAGAATTAGGGGTCAAACACTCTTCTTCTCTCTGGCCGATTTTGATTCAAATGCCGGTTCTCTTGGCTCTCTTTCAAGCCTTGACTCGAGTAGACTTTTTGAAAACAGGGCATTTTTTGTGGGTGAACCTTGGGGGAGTGGACACAAGCTTTATCCTTCCGATTTTGGCAGCAGTCTTTACCTTCTTAAGTAGTTGGTTATCGAATAAGGCTTTACCTGAAAGAAGTGGAGCTATGACAGGGATGATGTACGGAATGCCTGTACTGATCTTTATCTTTGCCATCTCTTCACCTAGTGGTGTAGCCTTGTACTGGGCAGTATCCAATGCTTATCAAGTTTTGCAAACTTACTTCTTAAATAATCCTTTTAAGATTATTGCAGCGCGTGAGGCGGAAGTACAAGCTAAAAAAGATTTGGAAAATAGAAAAAGAAAAGCCAAGAAAAAGGCTCAGAAAACAAAATAATAAGGAGGAATCTGATAATGGTATTATTTACAGGTTCAACTGTTGAAGAAGCAATCCAGAAAGGATTGAAAGAGTTAGGTATTCCGAGAATGAAGACTCATATCAAGGTCGTGTCAAAGGAAAAGAAAGGTTTTTTAGGCTTATTTGGGAAAAAACCAGCTCAAGTTGATATTGAGGCGATTAGTGAGACAACTGTGATTAAGGCCAATCAACAAGCCGTAAAAGGTGTTCCGAAAGAAATCAATGAACAAAACGAACCTGTTAAGACAGTAACAGAGGCGACAGTTGATCTTGGTCACGTTGTTGAGGCGATTAAAAAAATCGAAGAGGAAGGTCAGGGGGTTTCTGACGAAGTCAAGGCCGAAATCTTGAAAAATGAAAAACATGCTAGCACGATCTTAGAAGAAACAGGTCACATCGCGATTTTAAATGAATTGCAGACAGGAGATGCTGGAGTGGAAGACCCAGCAGAGTGTGAAGGATTTGTATCTATGTCAGAATCGGTAGAAAGCCAGTCTTTGGAAGATCTGGGTTTGAAGGTGGAGCCGAGTTATGACATCGAACAAGTAGCAGCTGAAGTGGCTAACTATGTTCAAACCATTGTGGACGATATGGATGTTGAAGGTACAATTTCAAGCGACTACAATCGTCGCACGATTAATCTTCAAATCGATACCAATGAGCCTGGTCGCATTATTGGCTATCACGGCAAAGTATTGAAAGCACTTCAGCTTTTGGCGCAAAACTACCTCTACAATCGCTATTCAAGAACTTTCTACATCACGATCAACGTCAATGACTATGTGGAGCACCGTGCAGAAGTCTTGCAAACCTACGCTCAAAAATTGGCGACTCGTGTTCTAGAAGAAGGTCGAAGTCAACAAACAGATCCAATGTCAAATAGCGAACGCAAGATTATCCATCGCATTATTTCACGCATGGATGGCGTGACGAGTTACTCTGAGGGCGATGAGCCAAATCGCTATGTTGTTGTAGATACAGAATAAACAAAATCAGGCTTGACCTGATTTTTTGTTAGAAAAAAGGAGAAGAGACAGATGATGGAAACCATCAAAAACTACCTATCTTACGTGGGAATCCAGTACCGTAATCCAGATAAGGCTGGAGATGAGCGAGAGAAGATGCTGGAATTGCGCCACAAAGGCCAGGAGGCTCGTAAGGCTTTTACGAACTTAGCCAAGGCCTTCCAAGAAAAGCATCCAGAATGGCAACTTCAACAGACCAGTCAGTGGATGAATCAAGCGCAGCGTTTGCGACCCCATTTCTGGGCCTATCTACAGAGAGAGGGGGAGGTAACAGAACCCATGTTGGCGCTCCGTTTGTATGGGGAACCCTCAAATTTTGGGATTTCCTTAGAAGTTAGTTTCATCGAGCGAAAGAAAGATGAGCAGACGCTGAGCAAACAAGCCAAGATTTTAGATATTCCACCAGTAGAAGGTGTTTATTACTTAGTCTACTCAAATGGAGAAAGTCATAAGATGGAGACTACTGAGGAGAATCGTCGTACTTTACGCGAGAAGGTGCAATGTCAGGAAATCCGTAAAGTTTTGGTAAAGTCGGATGTTTCTTTTATTGAAAATCAGTCAGTAGAAGCGATATTGGAGAAGCTAGAAGACGCTTATACTCGCTTGCTCCCGTATTATGAAGTGACGAGGGGATAGACAAATCAAATGTGTTAGATGAACGCAAATTGTTTTATTGCTATTCTATGCATTTTTTCATATAATAGAAAAATAGGATGTGTGATTCATTAATCATCTCAAAGAGAAAGGAAATTCTATGTCAAATCTATCTGTTAATGCAATTCGTTTTCTAGGTATTGACGCCATCAACAAAGCAAACTCAGGTCACCCAGGGGTGGTTATGGGGGCTGCTCCAATGGCCTATAGCCTCTTTACAAAGCAACTTCGTATCAATCCAGCTCAACCAAACTGGATCAACCGCGACCGCTTTATTCTTTCAGCAGGACACGGCTCTATGCTTCTTTATGCCCTTCTTCACCTTTCTGGTTTTGAAGATGTTAGCATGGATGAAGTCAAGAACTTCCGCCAATGGGGTTCCAAAACACCAGGTCACCCAGAATTTGGGCATACTGCAGGGGTTGACGCTACGACAGGTCCTCTAGGGCAAGGGATTTCAACTGCTACTGGTTTTGCCCAAGCAGAACGTTTCCTTGCAGCGAAGTATAACCGTGAAGGCTTCAATATCTTTGACCACTATACTTATGTGATCTGTGGAGACGGAGACTTGATGGAAGGTGTCTCAAGTGAGGCAGCTTCATACGCAGGTTTGCAAAAACTTGACAAGTTGGTTGTTCTGTATGATTCAAATGACATTAACTTGGATGGTGAGACAAAGGATTCCTTTACAGAAAGTGTTCGTGATCGTTACAATGCCTACGGTTGGCATACTGCCTTGGTTGAAGATGGAACAGACTTGGAAGCAATTCATGCGGCTATCGAAGCTGCTAAAGCTTCAGGTAAACCATCTTTGATTGAAGTGAAGACTGTTATTGGATACGGTTCTCCAAACAAACAAGGAACCAATGCAGTACACGGTGCTCCTCTTGGAGCAGATGAAACTGCAGCAACTCGCCAAGCGCTCGGTTGGGACTATGAACCATTTGAAATTCCAGAGCAAGTTTATGCTGATTTCAAGGAAAATGTTGCAGACCGTGGTGCATCAGCTTATCAAGCTTGGACAAAACTAGTTGCTGATTATAAAGAAACTTATCCCGAACTTGCAGCAGAAGTCGAAGCCATCATAGACGGCCGTGACCCAGTTGAAGTGACTCCAGCAGACTTCCCAGCCTTAGAAAATGGATTTTCTCAAGCAACTCGTAATTCGAGCCAGGATGCCTTGAACGTTGTAGCTGCTAAGTTGCCAACCTTCCTAGGCGGTTCAGCTGACCTAGCTCACTCAAACATGACTTACATCAAAACAGATGGACTTCAAGACGATGCCAATCGCTTGAATCGAAACATTCAGTTTGGTGTTCGTGAATTTGCAATGGGAACGATCTTGAACGGGATGGCTCTTCACGGTGGACTTCGTGTATACGGTGGTACTTTCTTCGTCTTCTCTGACTATGTGAAAGCAGCTGTCCGCTTGTCAGCCTTACAAGGACTTCCTGTGACTTATGTCTTCACCCATGACTCTATTGCGGTTGGTGAAGATGGTCCAACTCACGAACCAGTTGAACACTTAGCAGGTCTTCGTGCTATGCCAAATCTCAATGTTTTCCGCCCAGCAGATGCGCGTGAAACGCAAGCGGCTTGGTACCTTGCAGTGACAAGTGAGAAAGCACCAACTGCCCTTGTCTTGACACGTCAAAACTTGACTGTCGAAGAAGGAACAGACTTTGATAAGGTTGCAAAAGGTGCCTATGTTGTCTATGAAAACGCAGCAGACTTTGATACCATCTTGATCGCAACAGGTTCAGAAGTTAACCTAGCAGTAGCAGCAGCTAAAGAATTAGCTAGTCAAGGCGCAAAAGTCCGCGTAGTCAGCATGCCATCTACAGATGTCTTTGACTCACAAGACGCAGCTTACAAGGAAGAAATTCTTCCAAATGCAGTTCGTCGTCGTGTTGCAGTCGAAATGGGAGCAACTCAAAACTGGTACAAATATGTTGGTCTTGATGGTGCAGTGCTAGGTATTGATACCTTTGGAGCATCTGCCCCAGCACCAAAAGTATTGGCAGAGTACGGATTTACTGTTGAAAATCTAGTCAAAGTAGTTCAAAACTTGAAATAATCGCAGAAATCAGAGTGAAAACTCTGATTTTTTTATTGCCATAAAACAAGGCACAACCTTGTAAAAGTAGTTGAAATTTGATATAGTAGTCCTATGTAAAATACAAAGGAGAAAACAATGGATCCAAATATTACTTTCTTAATCATGCTTGTAGGGATGATGGCCTTGATGTTCTTTATGCAACGCTCTCAAAAGAAACAAGCTCAAAAGCGTATGGAAAGCTTGAACAAGCTTCAAAAAGGCTATGAAGTCATTACAATCGGCGGACTTTACGGAACAGTGGATGAAGTAGATACTGAGAAGAAAACAATCGTACTGGATGTAGATGGCGTTTATTTGACTTTCGAATTGACTGCAATCAAGACAGTGTTGCCACTCAAAGAGGCTGTGACACCAGAAGGAGCAGTTATTGACGAAAGCGGAGCAATTGAAGAATAAAACGGGATCTATCACTCCCGTTTTTCTATGAGATGAGAGGAAAAGGGATGAAAAAAATAGTATTTGTTTGCCTAGGAAATATTTGCCGCAGCCCCATGGCAGAGTTTGTGATGAAATCCATAACGAGTGATTATCAAGTTGAGAGTCGTGCAACATCATCATGGGAACATGGCAATCCGATTCATAAGGGAACGCAAGGGATTTTCCAGCAGTATCAGATCCCGTATGATAAAGACAAAACATCGCTTCAGATTGGCAGAGAAGACTTTGAGTCGTTTGATTACATTATCGGTATGGATGCCTCAAACGTTTCAGATCTGCGTCAAATGTGTCCTCAGGAACTACAGCACAAAATCTACTCTTTTGCATCTGAAAGTGTCCCAGATCCTTGGTATACAGGAGATTTTGAGGAAACCTATGCGCGTATCACAAATGGCTGCCAAAGCTGGCTAGATCGTTTAGAAAATGAGAGTGACAATGGAAAAGCTTAAAGAAATCTTCGAAAAATATCGAGTTTATCTAACTCGCCCACGTGTAGAGATTGCAACAGTCCTTCTAATCGCTATCTGTGCCATCTCGGTTTTTCTACTAAACACACCAAAAAAGGGCGTCCTGACACTTGATAGTGGTGCGCTTGTTTATGATGGTACCTTGGTACGAGGGAAAATGAATGGTCAAGGAACCATGACCTTTGAAAATGGGGACCAATACACAGGTGAGTTCAACAATGGGGCCTTCAATGGTAAAGGAACCTTCCAGTCCAAATCTGGCTGGAAATATGAAGGTGATTTTGTAAATGGCCAGGCTGAAGGTCAAGGGAAGTTGACTACAGAGCAAGATGTTGTCTATGAAGGCAGCTTTAAACAAGGTGTCTTTCAACAAAAATAATAGCCTCCTAATCAGGGGGCTATTGTCAAAAACGAAAAAGAAAACGCTTTCTAGAAGTGGAGTCGATGTCTGATTATCAACGAGAAAAAACTTTGTGAAATAAAAAAATTTTTTATCACAATTTCACAATCATCCAAGCAAAACTCTATTGTGTAGCCATATTGAGAAAAAATTCACAATCTCATAAAATTTCTTTGTGAAATGCTTATGAAACGGTTTACAAAGTCTTGGAAAAGAGTTATAATGAAATTGTGAAAAAATTAACAAAGGATTAAATCCTTGAAGGCTATGGAGGATAATATGGCTGATAAAAAAACAGTAACACCAGAGGAAAAACAACTTGCTGCTGAAAAGCATGTCGACGGGTTAGTGAAAAAAGCCTTGGTTGCGCTTGATGAAATGCGCAAGTTGAACCAAGAACAAGTTGACTATATCGTGGCGAAAGCTTCAGTTGCAGCACTTGACGCGCACGGTATCCTTGCACAACATGCAGTTGAAGAAACTGGTCGTGGAGTATTTGAAGATAAGGCTACAAAAAACCTTTTTGCCTGTGAACACGTTGTCAATAACATGCGTGGTGTTAAAACTGTCGGTGTCATTGAAGATGACCCTGTTACTGGCTTGACTAAAATTGCAGAGCCTGTCGGAGTAGTCTGTGGTGTCACTCCAACAACGAACCCAACATCAACAGCTATTTTCAAATCATTGATTGCTTTGAAAACACGTAATCCAATCGTTTTCGCCTTCCACCCATCAGCTCAAGAATCTTCTGCTCACGCAGCACAAATCGTTCGTGATGCAGCTATCGCGGCTGGAGCACCTGAAAACTGTGTTCAATGGATTACAGAACCATCTATGGAAGCAACTGGAGCGCTTATGAACCACGAAGGTGTTGCGACTATCCTTGCAACTGGTGGTAATGCCATGGTTAAGGCGGCTTACTCATGTGGGAAACCAGCTCTTGGGGTAGGTGCCGGAAACGTTCCTGCTTATGTAGAAAAATCTGCCGACCTCCGTCAAGCTGCTCACGACATCGTTATGTCTAAATCATTTGATAATGGTATGGTCTGTGCATCAGAACAAGCTGTTATCATTGATAAAGAAGTGTATGACGAATTTGTAGAAGAATTCAAATCATACCACACTTACTTTGTAAACAAAAAAGAAAAAGCCCTTCTTGAAGAATTCTGTTTCGGTGTGAAAGCTAACAGCAAAAACTGCGCAGGTGCTAAACTAAATGCAAACATCGTTGGTAAACCAGCTGCATGGATTGCAGAACAAGCAGGATTCAGCGTTCCAGAAGGAACAAACATCTTGGCTGCAGAATGTGCGGAAGTTGGACCAAAAGAACCATTGACTCGTGAAAAATTGTCACCAGTCATCGCTGTCCTAAAAGCTGAAGATACAGAAGACGGTCTTACAAAAGCACGTCAAATGGTTGAGTTTAACGGACTTGGTCACTCAGCAGCTATCCATACAAAAGACGAAGCTCTTGCTAAACGCTTTGGTACAGAAATCAAAGCAATGCGTATTATCTGGAACTCTCCATCTACTTTCGGTGGTATCGGTGACGTATACAATGCCTTCATTCCATCATTGACACTTGGATGTGGTTCATATGGACACAACTCAGTCGGTGATAATGTGAGTGCGATCAACCTTCTAAACATCAAGAAAGTAGGGAAACGTAGAAATAATATGCAGTGGTTTAAAGTTCCTTCAAAAATTTACTTCGAACGCAATTCTATCCAATACCTTCAAACATGTGAAGATATTGAACGCGTTATGATTGTTACAGACAAATCGATCGAAAAACTTGGCTTTGTTCAACGTGTTATTGATCAATTGAACGCACGTAGCAATCGTGTAACTATCCAAGTATTCTCAGATGTTGAACCAGATCCAGACATCACAACTGTAGAACGTGGTGCTGAAGTGATGAAAGCATTTGAACCAGATACAATCATCGCTCTTGGTGGTGGTTCTCCAATGGACGCGGCCAAAGTAATGTGGCTCTTCTACGAACAACCACAAATCGACTTCCGTGACTTGGTTCAAAAATTCATGGACATCCGTAAACGTGCCTTCCGCTTCCCATCACTTGGTAAGAAAGCGAAATACATCGGTATTCCAACAACTTCAGGTACAGGTTCAGAAGTGACACCATTTGCCGTTATCTCTGATAAGAAAAACAACCGTAAGTACCCATTGGCTGACTACTCATTGACACCAACTATTGCCATTGTTGACCCTGCTTTGGTTGAATCCGTTCCAGACTTCATCGCTGCAGATACAGGTATGGACGTCTTGACTCACGCGACTGAAGCCTACACTTCAAACTTTGCTAACGACTACACAGACGGTATCGCCCTTCAAACAATCAAACTTGTCTTTGAATGGTTGGAAAAATCTGTTAAGACAGCTGACCCAGAAGCACGTGAAAAAATGCATAATGCATCTACAATGGCTGGTATGGCCTTCGCCAATGCCTTCCTTGGTATGAGCCACTCAATGGCCCACAAGATCGGTGGAGTTCACCATACTGTTCACGGACGTACAAACGCAATCTTGCTTCCATACGTCATCCGTTACAACGGTACTCGTCCATCTAAGACAACTACATGGCCTAAGTACAACTACTGGAAAGCCGATGAGAAATTCCAAGACATCGCGAAAATGCTTGGCTTGCCTCACTCAACTCCAGAAGAAGCAGTTGAAGCTTATGCCAAAGCAGTTTACGATCTTGGTGAAGCAGTTGGAATCACAATGAACTTCAAAGGTTTCGGAATCGATGAAAAAGTTTGGAAAGACAGCTTGCATGAAATCGCCTTGCTTGCTTATGAAGACCAATGTTCACCTGCAAATCCACGCTTGCCAATGGTAGCTGACATGGAAGAAATCATGGCAGATGCTTACTATGGTTATGCAGAACGTCCAGGACGTCGTAAATAATCGTTTATCAGCCTAGAGGCAGGAGTTATCCTGCCTCTTTTCATAGTCCTATTTCTGAAGTTAGAGTTGAACTATGAGAAGATTATGCGGATAGGATAGAAGATCCTAGAAATAAAAGCTTAGGTGAATGAAGGGGATTGGAAAGTAGAAAAGCAAGAGAGAAAAACAACGCCCGTACTTGCAATTCTACTTAAATAGTTATATAATAATAATGTTGAAAGGTGATTTGTAGTGATTCAAGTTACTCTTTTCACAATAAAATTTTCAGGATTTTCATAAGGAGGAAATCACTAATGGTAGTTAAAGTTGGTATTAACGGTTTCGGACGTATCGGTCGTCTTGCTTTCCGCCGTATCCAAAACGTAGAAGGTGTTGAAGTTACTCGCATCAACGACCTTACAGATCCAGTTATGCTTGCACACTTGTTGAAATACGACACAACTCAAGGTCGTTTCGACGGTACTGTAGAAGTCAAAGAAGGTGGATTTGAAGTTAACGGTAAATTCGTTAAAGTTTCTGCTGAACGTGATCCAGAACAAATCGACTGGGCTACTGACGGTGTAGAAATCGTTCTTGAAGCAACTGGTTTCTTTGCTAAGAAAGCAGCGGCTGAAAAACACTTGCACGCTGGCGGAGCTAAAAAAGTTGTTATCACTGCTCCTGGTGGAAACGACGTTAAAACAGTTGTATTCAACACTAACCACGACGTTCTTGACGGTACTGAAACAGTTATCTCAGGTGCTTCATGTACTACAAACTGCTTGGCTCCAATGGCTAAAGCTCTTCAAGACAACTTCGGTGTTGTAGAAGGATTGATGACAACTATCCACGCTTACACTGGTGACCAAATGATCCTTGACGGACCACACCGTGGTGGTGACCTTCGTCGTGCTCGCGCTGGTGCAGCAAACATCGTTCCTAACTCAACTGGTGCTGCTAAAGCTATCGGTCTTGTAATCCCAGAATTGAACGGTAAATTGGACGGATCTGCACAACGCGTTCCAACTCCAACTGGATCAGTTACTGAATTGGTAGCAGTTCTTGAAAAGAACGTTACTGTTGATGAAGTAAACGCAGCTATGAAAGCAGCAGCTAACGAATCATACGGTTACACAGAAGATCCAATCGTATCTTCAGATATCGTAGGTATGTCTTACGGTTCATTGTTTGACGCAACTCAAACTAAAGTTCTTGACGTTGACGGTAAACAATTGGTTAAAGTTGTATCATGGTACGACAACGAAATGTCATACACTGCACAACTTGTTCGTACTCTTGAATACTTCGCAAAAATTGCTAAATAATTATTGAGTCGATAAAAGCAAGGCCTTCTGGTCTTGCTTTTTGTATAGAAAAATGGATGATAGTGTCATCCATTTTGTTTTAATTCTCTTTCAAAAGTATCGGAAAGGGCAGTGAAGCTCAACTTTTCTAAGGTGAGTGGGTGGGTAAAGGATAGTCGGAATGCATGGAGCATCAGCCGACTTGCTTTTGATCTAGAGTTATAGAGAGGATCGCCTAGGATAGGATGCTTGTGATAAGAGAGGTGAACACGAATCTGATGCGTTCGACCGGTCTTTAGTTTGCAACGAACCAGAGAAGTCTTGTTTGGAAATTGCTTTAATCGACTGATATGCGTTTCAGCCTGTTGCCCATTTTTAGAATCTACTACTCGTTTTCTGCGATCGTGTCGATCACGACCAATTTTATCTCGGAAGATAAGTTCTTTGCTCCCTACTCGTCCTTCTACGAGTGCCCAGTACTCACGAGCGATTTTCTTTTTCTCCAACAAGCGATTGAGGATAGGTAGGATAAAAGGATTTTTAGCAAAAAGCACTAAACCGCTTGTTTCCATATCCAGACGATGAACGACATAGCAAGTTTGGCCAACGTAGGCAGAGACATGGTTGAGAAGGGCGATTTCATCAGGTTGATTTCCGTGAGTTTTCATGCCTTCGGGCTTGTTGACAACAATGAGATGTTGATCTTGGTAAATCTCTTGAACGAGGTCTGGGTTACCCCAAAGGATTTCCTTTTTGGGATAGTCTTCCTCGTCAAAAGTCAACTGGCAAATATCTCTTGGCTTGACCATCTCGTTCCAGTGAACTTGTTTATGATTGATTAAGATATTCTTCTTGGTTCTTAGAAAATGGCGAATCTTTCTAGGAATGAGGAGTTGTTCCTCTAGGAATTGTTTGACCGTCATTTGAGGCAAGGATTCGGGTAATGTAAATGTGAATTGCATACAGATATTGTAACAAAAAAAGCCCTATTTGGATAGGGAGTAGCTAAATTCTTGAGTTCCTATGGTGAAGATGATAAAATAAACGCATGAAATTAGATAAATTATTTGAGAAGTTTCTTTCTCTCTTTAAAAAAGAAACGAATGAATCAGCGGACTCTGATTCGACTAGCATGCGTCGTTCACGGAGCGATAGAAAAAAATTGTCCCAAGTAGGCCCAATTCGAAAATTTTGGCGTCGTTACCATCTGACAAAGATCGCCATCATTTTAGGGTTAAGTGCAGGTTTGCTAGTTGGGACCTACCTATTTGCAATAGCCAAGTCGACCAATGTCAATGATTTGCAAAATGCCTTGAAAACGCGAACTCTGATTTTTGACCGTGAAGAAAAAGAGGCAGGAGCCCTATCAGGTCAAAAGGGAACCTATGTTGAACTGACAGATATCAGTAAAGACTTGCAAAATGCTGTAGTCGCGACGGAGGACCGTTCCTTCTATAAAAATGATGGGATTAACTACGGTCGTTTCTTTCTAGCCATCCTTACAGCAGGTCGTTCTGGAGGGGGTTCTACCATCACTCAACAGTTGGCGAAAAATGCCTATCTTTCCCAGGACCAGACCGTTGAACGGAAGGCTAAGGAGTTTTTCCTTGCCTTAGAGTTGACCAAGAAATACAGCAAGGAGCAAATCCTTACGATGTACCTCAATAACGCCTACTTTGGAAATGGGGTATGGGGTGTTGAAGATGCAAGTAAGAAATATTTCGGTGTACCGGCTTCACAACTAACGCTTGATCAGGCGGCCACTCTAGCCGGGATGCTCAAGGGACCAGAATTGTATAATCCATTAAATTCTGTTGAGACTTCGACCAACCGCAGGGATACTGTTTTGCAAAATATGGTTGCAGCGGGTTATATTGATAAAAATCAAGAGACCGAAGCGGCTGGAGTAGATATGGCTTCTCAACTGCAAGATAAGTATGAAGGCAAGGTTTCGGATTATCGTTACCCGTCCTATTTTGATGCAGTTGTCAACGAAGCGGTTTCCAAGTACAATCTCACAGAAGAAGAGATTGTCAACAACGGCTATCGAATCTATACGGAACTTGACCAAAACTATCAAGCAAACATGCAGGTTATTTATGAAAACACTTCGCTATTTCCAACAGCAGAAGACGGAACGCATGCCGAATCAGGTAGTGTCGCTCTAGAACCCAAGACTGGTGGAGTGCGTGGAGTTGTTGGTCGTGTAGCTGGTGATGACAAACTAGGCTTTCGCAATTTCAACTATGCCACTCAGTCTAAGCGTAGCCCAGGCTCAACCATTAAACCTTTAGTCGTTTATACACCTGCAGTAGAAGCAGGATGGGCCTTGAACAAGCAACTGGATAATCATACGATGCAGTACAACAGTTATCAAGTAGACAACTATGCAGGTATTAAGACATCTCCAGAAGTACCTATGTATCAGGCTTTGGCGGAATCACTCAACCTACCAGCTGTTGCGACAGTAAATGAATTAGGTATTGACAAAGCTTTTGACGCTGGGGAGAGATTTGGTTTGAATATGGAAAAAGTTGACCGTGTTCTCGGAGTTGCCCTAGGTGGAGGAGTAGAGACGAATCCTCTTCAGATGGCACAAGCCTATGCAGCCTTTGCTAATGAAGGACTGATGCCTGAGGCGCATTTCATCACTCGTATCGAAAATGCCAGTGGTCAGGTCATTAAGAGTCATAAAAATTCCCAAAAACGAGTGATTGATAAGTCTGTAGCTGATAAAATGACCAGCATGATGCTAGGAACATTTACCAATGGTACAGGAATTAGTTCGTCGCCAACAGATTATGTCATGGCTGGTAAAACAGGTACGACTGAAGCTGTTTTCAACCCGGAATATACCAGTGACCAGTGGGTGATCGGTTATACTCCAGATGTTGTAATCAGCCATTGGCTCGGCTTCCCAACAACAGATGAGAATCATTATCTAGCAGGTTCGACCTCAAATGGAGCAGCCCATGTCTTTAGAAGTATGGCTAATACCATTTTGCCATACACTCCAGGTAGCACTTTTACAGTTGAGAATGCTTATAAGCAGAATGGCATTGCGCCAGAAAACATTAAAAGACAATCAAGAGATAGCGACAACACACAATCTGATGATCTTTTAACAGATATTCGTAGCCGAGCTCAAAATCTTGTAGACGAAGCGGGACGTGCGATTTCGGATGCAAAGATAAAAGAAAAAGCCCAGACAATCTGGGACTCTTTCGTCAATCTCTTTCGTTAAGAGGCTTGTCAAAGCCTAGGTTTCTTGTTATAATAGATAAGATGGAGGCGTTATGGCACTAAAAAAAGCAAGCCTAGCTTGTGCAGTTTGCGGTTCAAGAAATTATTCAATCAAAATTAGTGGGAACCCCAAGCCAACACGACTAGAAGTAAATAAATTTTGTAAACATTGTGGGAAATATACGACACATAGAGAAACGAGATAGGAGAGAACGATGGGTTTTATTAAGGATATTTTTAAACTTCTTAAAGAAACAACATGGCCGACTCGCAAAGAAAGCTGGAGAGATTTTCGCTCTATTATGGAATACACAGCCTTCTTTGTGGTCATCATTTATATTTTTGACCAGTTGATTGTATCAGGTTTGATTCGATTTATTAACATTTTTTAGAAGAAAAGTGGAGAACTTCTGCTAGCTTTCTTCTATTATGTATGAAAGGAAATATTATGGATAGTTTTGACAAGGGATGGTTTGTTCTACAAACTTATTCTGGCTATGAAAATAAGGTTAAAGAAAATCTATTGCAACGTGCGCAAACATATAACATGTTGGATAATATTCTACGCGTTGAGATTCCAACACAAACCGTGCAAGTTGAGAAAAATGGAAAGAAAAAGGAAGTTGAAGAGAATCGCTTTCCAGGTTATGTCCTTGTAGAAATGGTCATGACAGATGAAGCATGGTTCGTCGTTCGAAACACACCTAACGTAACAGGATTCGTCGGTTCACACGGTAACAGATCAAAACCAACTCCGCTATTGGAACAAGAAATCCGTGATATTCTGGTTTCAATGGGACAAACCGTTCAAGAGTTTGATATTGATGTTGAAGTTGGGCAGACTGTCCGCATCATTGATGGTGCTTTTGCAGATTACACAGGTAAAATTACTGAAATTGATAACAACAAAGTGAAGATGATTATCTCTATGTTTGGTAATGATACGATTGCAGAAGTAAATCTCAACCAAATTGCAGAATTATAACCCCAGAGAGGCTTTGCCTCTCTTTTTATGTGCCGTTGAGAGAGGAAGAAGTATAGAATAGAGAAAATAGACCATGGGTTCGTGCATTTTG
>NZ_NCUX01000025.1:0-95215 GCF_002096615.1 Streptococcus oralis subsp. dentisani | reverse complement strand
AAGTTTAGAGGCTTCCTTTTTGGGAGTTTAGCTCAGCTGGGAGAGCATCTGCCTTACAAGCAGAGGGTCGGCGGTTCGATTCCGTCTCGCGCCATTTTAGCGGGTGTAGTTTAGTGGTAAAACTACAGCCTTCCAAGCTGTTGTCGCGAGTTCGATTCTCGTCACCCGCTTTGAACTTTGTTCAAATTACCAAGTTTTTAACTTGGGCGCGTAGCTCAGGTGGTTAGAGCGCACGCCTGATAAGCGTGAGGTCGGTGGTTCGAGTCCACTCGTGCCCATTAATAGGAGAATTACTCAAGAGGCTGAAGAGGACGGTTTGCTAAATCGTTAGGTCGGGTAACTGGCGCGGGGGTTCGAATCCCCCATTCTCCGTATACAGAGAGCTATAAAGCGAGTGTAGGAGTTTAAATCAACTTATACCTATTAATTAAATATTTTGGAGAATTACTCAAGAGGCTGAAGAGGACGGTTTGCTAAATCGTTAGGTCGGGTAACTGGCGCGGGGGTTCGAATCCCCCATTCTCCGTGATACAATTTGAGAATCTTTATCAACTCTAGTGGGTTGAAGAAAAGCTAAGATCGAGAAAGGACGAATTTCGTCCTTTCTTTTTTGATGTTGAGAGCGATAAAAATTCTTTTATTGAAGTTTTCAAAGTTTCGAAAACCAAAGGCATTTCGTTTGATAAGTTTAATGAGATTATTAGTCGCTTCCAATTTTGCGTTGGAATAAGGTAACTGAAGGGCGTTGACAATCTTCTCTTTATCCTTGAGGAAGGTTTTAAAGACAGTCTGAAAAAGAGGATGAACCAGCTTGAGATTATTTTCAATGAGTTCGAAAAAATTCTCTGCCTCCTTGTTCTGAAAGTTAAAAAGCAAGAGCTGATAGAGATTGTAGTGTTTCTTCAGCTCTGTGGAGATAGTCAAGCTTTCAGCGATGGCTGTTATAGGGACTTTCTCGACTAATTTTTGAGCGATTTGGTGGTTTTTCTTGACTAAGGGAGTCTCTGCGACAGCCATTTTTCCACGGACTTTACAGCGAAAACACCGTTTTCTCAATCGAATCAGCCTTTTGTATCTCGCACCTTCTAGATAAGGGATTTTAGATTTTTTTGAAAATCATATTTCTTCAGTGATTTCCTGTTGGGGGATCCATATTGATAATATCTACACTCTTGATATTAGGGCCTTTAATATTGAGTAGTTTTGTGATAAAATGTACACTTAATTTGACAATTCAAGCCAACAAATAGGCTCCATAATCTCCATAGTGGTTTTACTCACTACAGAATTATAGAGCTTTATTATCTAATGCTGTTTCTGTAATTTTCATACTAGAAAAAATCATAAATAGACTAGATTTAGTGGTATACTAAGGTTAGAGACTTTAAGTGGCTGGGGATAATCGAGATGAAAAATGGAGTAAAATTTCATAGTATTTTTTATAGATTTATACTATTTATCTTTGTAGTATTTCTAACTGTGATTTCAATGATCTTAGATGCAAAAAAAGCGCAAATTCGCTTTTTTAACCTATCTTTGACTATCGGACAAGAGGAGTTGAAGGTTGTTACAGTTGTAGTTTTGGTCCTTACTTTTCTTCTATCTTTCTTGTTTAAATGGAAGTGTTCAATCCATAAAACTGGGATTTATCTAAGAAAAATTGATTTATTTGTAGCTTGGGATGAGATTAGAGGTCTTAGCCATGTCTGGATCAATGAATATCATCGTGGACCTCATGGTTTCCTGTTCTATAATCGTAAGACGCTGGTTATTTATAGAGAAAATTATCAACCGATTTGCCTTTATAATATTTCATTATTGGCCTTATATGTGGCTAAATATTATCATCCAAAATTGAAAACCAATATAGTCTTAGCAACGTTGGCAAGTCTCTTCAATATGGCTTTAAATGCATGGTTCTTGTACGAGATGTTTAGTAAAAATTTGGTGAATATAAAAGCTGAAGTCTTTATGTTTTGGCTGCTTTTGTATGCTGTTAAAGTTTTTGCACTTCCATTGGTCATGCTTGGACACGAAAATCACTGCTATGGGGTTTCTTTGGTACATAGCACGGCATATAAAAAGAATGCTTCGAAAGCTATTCACCTGTAAAGTGTTGGAAGGAAGCCAGCTATTTATATATCTGTTGCTTTCTACATTCAAAAAGCACTATATGTTGCTAGTTGCATATAGTGCCGTTGTTAAGTCCAGCTAGTGAGTGAGATTTCACCACTATTGAGCCAGATGTCTGTCTGGTCATCAAGCTGGATAAGGAGTTGTCCTTTGTCGGAGATGTCCTTGGCGACTCCTTTTTTTTCAGTCTGATCTTGGATAAAACTGACCTCTCTTCCTAGAACAAGAGAGTGTTCTTTATAAAGATAGAGTAGTTCTTCGGGTGCTGTTTGGTAGAAACAACGCCAAATTTCTGAGATTAGTTCGTTTCGTGTGATAGGAGCTGGTGGTGTAAAGAGACTTCCAGCTTTTTCTTTTATCTCTTTGGGAAAATCGCTGATGGCAAAGTTGATTCCAACGCCGATAATGACGTCTGTTACTAGGCCTGTTTCCACGGACGTCATGGCTTCGGTGAGGATACCTGCTATTTTTTTATTTTTAAAGTAGATATCATTTACCCATTTGATACCCACGTCAATCAAGGTGAGGTTTTTAATGGCTTTGTAAATGGCACCTGCTGTAAGTAATGTGTAGGCAGGAAGCTGGTCATAGGGGAGATTTGGCTGAATATGTAATGACATATAAATACCTCCCTGAGCAGGAGAGTAGTAAGGGCGTTGAAAGCGACCACGACCTGCTGTTTGACATGTGGAAAGATAGAGACTATTTCCCTGGCTTCCACCTTCAATACCTTCTTTTGCATCTGTTTGAGTAGATTTTGTTTCAGGTTTGTAGAGAATGATTAAGTTGGTTTTCTCTTGAATCAAATCAGGTAGGATCAAATCGCCTTGAATAAGTTTGTAACCTTTATTTTTAATACTGTCAATCACGAGCCCTTCTTGTTGGAGGCGTTGAATTGCCTTCCATATGGATGTACGACTTAACGACAGTTCTTCTGCAATTTTTTCTCCGCTAACATAGTCGTTTTCTCTAGCTAATATTTGGTAGACTAGTTGGTGTGATTTCATTGATTTTCCTTTCTAGCTAAGAGGGAGTGAGAGAGTTCTTTTCGAGTTTGACTCGGTGTTTTATGAAAAAACTGCTTGTAGGCTTTTGAGAAATGGAGAGGATCTGAAAAGCCGACGGAGTACGCAATGACTTTAATAGATTCTTCAGTATGTTCCAGAAGTTGTTGTGCACGATGCATCCGAACGTAGAGTAGATACTCTTTTGGAGAGAGTTGGTGAAATTCTTTAAACACACTAGTTAAGTAACTTCTATGAACCGATAGCTCTTTAGCTAAATCTTGAATTGTGAGTGATTGAGGGTAGTGACTATCTATCAATCGTTTGCAGTCAAGATAGAGTTGGTGGGTTGATGAAATATTCTTTTTTTTCTGATTAGGAGCAATCGTTCCTAGATGAAACATTAGTTCATGGAGTTGCCCCATGATATGGAGTTGTGCTAGTTCGTTTGATTTTGTTACCTGAGCGAAACGGACAATACTATCAACGAGTTTTGCAGTTGTATGCGTATGACAGTTTTTTGACTGGATGAGGTAGGATTGGTCAGAAATTTGAGATAGAGCAAAGTAGTCAGGTGCCCTCCCTCCAGTGATCCCTAACCAGTAGTAAGCCCAAGGATTCTGGCTATCTGCTTGATAGAAGGTTAATTCATCTGGTTTTAGTAAAAAGAAATCTCCTGCCTTTAAATCAACAATTTTACCCTTATAATGGAATTGACCTTTTCCTTTAGTAATGTAATGTAGTACATAGGTATCTCGAATAGCTGGGCCAAAAGAGTAGTTAGGCGTGCATTCTTCATAACCGTAAAAGCTAAGAGAAAGATCAATTGTTCCAGTCTGGTATTCTGAAAAAACTAGCATGGGCACCTCCTACCTAACATTTTACCATATTCCTGAGACATTTTTCTATTTTAGAAAGCGCTTTTATGTGATAAAATTTTATCAAGAAATCGAAGAGGTGAAATATATGGGAGTTCGAATAGAGAATAATCTATTTTACGTTGAGAGTAAAGGTCTAAGTTTGATTATTGAAAATAGGGATGGGTTCTTATTATTAAAACATTTAGGAAAGACTATTAAGAACTATAGAGGCGCTAATAGTGTTTATGAACGCGATCATGCTTTTTCTGGTAATCCAACAGCTACTAATCGAACCTTTAGTTTGGATACGCAACGTCAAATTTTTGGACAACATGGTTTGGGTGACTTTAGAAAACCAACTTTACAGGTTCAACATGATGCAACTGAAGTAACAGACTTTCGATTTGTAGAAGCAAAGATTTTAAAAGGTCAGAATGGTCCACAGGGCTTACCTTCTCCACATAGCATGGACGATACAGAGACTCTTGCCTTGATTTTAAAAGATTCTAAGGCTCAACTTAGTCTGACTTTGTATTATACTACTTTTGATAATGATGCGACAATTGCTAGTTACAGTAAATTGGAAAATAATAGTAATCAGGAAGTTGTCATCCACAAGGACTTTTCTTTTATGGCTGATTTTCCTGCTGCAGCTTACGAAATAGTGACTTTACAGGGAGCTTATGCTCGTGAAAAGACTGTTCGACGTCAACAGGTAGAACAAGGAATTTTTTCGATTAGTTCGAACCGTGGAGCTTCTGGTCATGCTCAAACACCAGCTCTTTTATTATGTGATCAAGGAGTCAAAGAGGATGCTGGGAATGTGTTTGCCCTGCAACTACTGTATAGTGGAAATTTTGAAGCTTTTGTTCAAAAGAATCAATTGAATGAAGTTAGGGTGGCTATTGGCATTAACCCAGAAAACTTTTCTTGGAAGTTAAATCCTGAGGAAAACTTTGAAACACCGGTAGCTTTAGTGACCTTTTCAGATCAGGGATTAACTGGTATTAGCCATGAAAGTCAAAATTTTGTACTTAAGCACATTATGCCAAGTCAGTTTTCTAAAAAAGAACGTCCAATTCTAATCAATAACTGGGAAGCTACCTACTTTGACTTTCAGAAAGAACAACTGTTAGAACTAGCTGATGAAGCTAAGAAAGTTGGAATTGAACTTTTTGTATTAGATGATGGGTGGTTTGGTAATCGCTTTGATGATAATCGTGCTTTAGGTGATTGGGTTGTTAATGAGAAAAAACTGGGTGGAAGTCTTGAAAGTCTGATTTCAGCTATCCATGAAAGAGGTTTGCAGTTTGGGCTTTGGTTAGAACCTGAAATGATTTCTGTAGATAGCGATTTGTATCGCAAACATCCTGACTGGGCCATCCAGATTCAAGGATATGAGCATACTTACTCTCGGAATCAATTAGTACTTAATCTTGCAAATTCTCAGATAGTAGAATATTTGAAAAATGTCTTAGATGAACTCCTCTCTCATCATAAAATTGACTACATCAAATGGGATATGAATCGTAATATTACTAATCTGGGGAATGGTTCAGTTTATCTGGAAACCCAGATGCAGTCTCATCAGTACATGCTGGGGCTTTATGAACTTGTTTCTTATCTGACAGAGAAGCACAACCATATTCTCTTTGAGTCCTGCTCTGGTGGTGGAGGACGAAATGATCTTGGTATGATGCGTTATTTCCCACAAGTCTGGGCTAGTGATAATACTGATGCTATTGCACGTTTACCTATACAGTATGGATCATCCTATCTCTATCCAACCATTTCCATGGGAGCTCATGTGTCAGCAGTACCGAATCATCAGATGGGACGAATGACACCATTGCAAACTCGTGGTCATGTGGCAATGATGGGAAATCTGGGTTATGAGCTTGATTTGACAAGTTTATCAGATGAAGAGAAGGATGAGATTGCTAATCAGGTGAACTTGTATAAAGAAGTGCGGCCAGTAGTCCAGTTGGGAAACCAGTATAGGTTAATCAATCCCGATGCTGCATCCAATGAAGCAGCTGTACAATTTAACTATGGAAATCAAACAATTGTAACCTACGCCCGAATCTTATCAGTTGTAGAGACCATGGAAACAACTTTAAAGTTAAAAGATTTGGATGAAGAGGGACAGTATGAATTACAGGAAAATGGTGTAGTTTACTCAGGTGCAGAACTCATGTATGCGGGTATTACTATGGAGCTTCCGCAGGGAGATTATCTCAGCAGGCAGTTACATTTCATTAGAAGATAAGGAGATAAAATCATGAGATGGTATAAAAAGATGAGCTTAATTGCTACTACAGGACTCTGCCTTTTGGGACTGTCAGCTTGTAGTAGTCAAGAGGAGTCAACTGATGGCAAGGTAACGATTGAGTTTTTTAACCAGAAGACCGAGATGGCAGATACCTTGCAAAGAATAGTGGATGATTTTGAGAAGGAATATCCTAATATTGATGTGAAGTTGACAACAGTGCCCGCAGCAGGTATTGTCCTAAAAACGCGTGTTTTATCAGGGGACGTGCCAGATATTGTCAATATCTACCCTCAAAATATGGATTTCCAAGAGTGGGCTAAGGCAGGTTATTTTGCAGATATGACAGGAAAACCCTATCTTGAGAACGTTAAGAATGACTATGCTAAAAAGTATGCGATTAATGACAAAGTTTATAGTGTGCCTTTAACGGCCAACCTTTATGGAATCTATTACAATAAAACAAAATTTAAAGAATTAGGACTTGAGGAACCGAAGACTTTTAAAGAGTTTCAAGAGATTGTTAAAAAGATAAAAGATAGTGGGAATTCTCCATTTGCAGTTGCAGGCAATGAAGGCTGGACATTAAATGGTTACCACCAACTTTCTCTCATTACTATTACAGGTAGTGGTGATGCGGCTAATAGCTACCTTCGCTTTTCAAAACCAAACGCTATCTCTGCAGATGATGCTATTTTAAAAGCAGATGCAGAACGACTAGATTTGTTGGCGGATAATGCTCAAGATGGTTGGCGTGGTGCCTCTTATAATGATGCGGTGGTAGCATTTTCGAGTGGAAAAGCCTTGATGATGCCACAAGGATCATGGGCATTAGCCGCAATTAATCAACAGGATCCAAAATTTGAGGTGGGGATGTTTGCCTTTCCTGGAGAAGAAGTAGGAAAAGAAGTCACTGTTGGTGCAGGGGATATGGCATTATCAACTTCAGCTACTACCAAACACCCTAAGGAAACCGAAGAATTTATCAGCTATATGACTAGTCCAAAAGCTATGCAGTCATACTATGATGTAGATGGGTCACCAGTTGCGGTGAAGGGTATACAGGAAAAAGAAGATTCAGCGCTTGCAGAGATTTCTAAACTGGCCTTTACGGATAAACATTATGTTTGGTTGGGCCAACGCTGGAACTCTGAAGAAGACTTTTTTAATCTAAGTGCAGGTTATCTGATGGATAAAAATCTGAAAAATATGGCAAATAATCTCAATGCTTTCTTTAATCCAATGAAGGCAGATTTGGACTAGAATAGGAGTTAAGATGATATGGCTATTCGAAAATTTTTAAATAAATACTGGGGTTGGACATTTTTGCTCATCCCGCTTGCTTTACAAGCTATCTTCTTTTACTTTCCAATGGTACAAGGTGCTTTCTATAGTTTGACTAACTGGACTGGATTGACCTATAATTACAAATTTGTTGGTTTGAATAACTACAAATTGCTGATGATTGATGGGAAATTCTTCACAGCCATAGCCTTTACTTTGATTTTAACTCTGGCATTGATTATTGGAGAGATTACGATTGGGATGGTTGTGGCACGAGCCTTAAATTCTAAGATGAAGGGGCAGACCTTCTTTAGAGCATGGTTCTTTTTCCCGGCTGTTTTGTCTGGTTTGACAGTTTCCTTGATTTTTAAACAATTTTTCAACTATGGGCTTCCAACGATTGGAAAAATTTTAGGAATTAGCTTTTTACAAGAGAGTCTATTAGGAACACCTGTCGGAGCGGTAGTGGCAACTATCTTTGTTCTTCTATGGCAAGGAGTAGCAATGCCAATTATTCTCTTTCTTGCTGGTCTTCAGAGTATTCCAAATGATATTTTAGAGGCGGCATCAATTGATGGTGCAACAAGTAAACAAACTTTTTGGAAGATTGAATTGCCCTATTTGCTGCCGACGATTTCTATGGTTTTTATTCTGGCTCTCAAGTCCGGTTTGACAGTCTTTGACCAAATTTTTGCCTTGACGAGTGGTGGTCCAAATAATGCTACAACGTCTCTTGGACTT
Source organism: Streptococcus oralis subsp. dentisani (assembly GCF_002096615.1). Classification (GTDB taxonomy): domain Bacteria; phylum Bacillota; class Bacilli; order Lactobacillales; family Streptococcaceae; genus Streptococcus; species Streptococcus oralis_U. Next base: position 86,924 of record NZ_NCUX01000025.1, on the reverse strand, counting down.
TTAGTCTACAACTATGCTTTCAAGAGTAATCAATATGGATATGCGAATGCAATTGCCTTGATTTTATTCTTAATTATTGGAATTGTTTCTCTTATCCAAATCAAACTATCAAAGAAATTTGAAATCTAATAGAGGAGTCCTACACATGAAAAAAGAAGAAAAATTGAATCAGTTTTGGAAATATGTCCTCTTGATAGTCGGTGGTATTCTTATACTTGTTCCTTTGTTGGTAACAGTATTTAGTTCTTTCAAAACAACTAAGGATATCATGAATCATTTCTTTAGTTTGCCCAATCCTTTTACGTTGAGTAATTATGAACGATTGATTTCGGATGGAATTGGAGGCTATTTCTGGAATTCAGCTGTTATTACGGTGTTATCATTGATTGTAGTAGCTTTCTTTATACCAGCTGCAGCTTATTCCATTGCTCGAAATATGTCCAAGAAAAAAGCCTTTGCAATTATGTATTCGCTCTTGATCTTAGGGATATTTGTTCCATTTCAGGTGATTATGATTCCCATCACAGTTATGATGAGTAAACTCGGTCTAGCAAATATGTGGGGGCTAGTAATACTCTACCTAACTTATGCTATTCCACAGACTCTCTTCTTGTATGTTGGTTATATAAAAATCAGTGTACCAGATAGTTTGGATGAAGCTGCGGAAATTGATGGGGCTGATCGTTTTACAACTTATCGTCGAATCATTTTTCCAATGTTGAAGCCCATGCATGCTACAACTTTGATTATCAATGCTCTCTGGTTCTGGAATGACTTTATGTTGCCACTGTTGATTCTGAATAAGGATTCCAAAATGTGGACTTTACCTCTCTTCCAATACAACTATCAGGGTCAGTACTTCAATGACTATGGCCCAAGTTTTGCATCTTATATTGTGGGAATTGTAACGATAACCATTGTCTACCTCATCTTCCAAAAACATATCATTTCAGGAATGAGCAACGGAGCAGTGAAGTAAGAAAGAGCTTAGGGAGTCTATCTTTCTTTATACAGAGAAACAGTTCTGCTTGTTGCCAATTTTATGTAGAAAACAAGAAAGTAGCGCTTAGTTGCTTGCATTCTATATTAGTACGAGTTCGATGTGAACAAAAATCTTAAAATATCTTTTATTTACGAAGCCAGGTCATATGAGACTTGGCTTTCATTAGAAAAAGGAGAACATCTATGACCATTCAAAATAAAACTATGTTGATTACTTACTCAGATAGTCTTGGAAATAACCTTAAAGACTTGTATGAGAATTTGGAAAAACATTTTGGCGATGCTATTGGAGGAGTTCACCTTCTACCATTTTTTCCCTCAACTGGTGATCGTGGATTTGCACCTGTTGATTATGATGAAGTAGATCCAGCTTTTGGTGATTGGGAGGATGTTAAGCGTTTAGGTGAAAAATATTATCTTATGTTTGACTTTATGATTAACCATATTTCTCGTCAATCGAAATATTATAAGGACTATCAAGAAAAACATGAAGCTAGTGAATTTAAAGATCTCTTTCTAAACTGGGACAAGTTTTGGCCAGAAAACCGTCCGACACAAGCTGATGTGGATTTAATTTACAAACGTAAGGATCGTGCGCCAAAGCAAGAGATTGCTTTTGCAGATGGTTCAGTAGAACATTTGTGGAATACTTTTGGTGAGGAGCAGATTGATCTTGATGTGACCAAAGACGTAACGATGGCATTCATCCGTAAGACGATTCAACATCTAGCAAGTAATGGGTGTGATTTGATTCGTCTAGATGCTTTTGCTTATGCAGTGAAGAAATTGGATACCAATGATTTCTTTGTGGAACCAGATATTTGGGATTTGTTGGATAAGGTCCGGGATATAGCATCTGAATACGGTGCAGAGCTCTTACCTGAGATTCATGAACACTATTCGATTCAGTTTAAAATAGCGAACCATGATTACTATGTTTACGATTTTGCCCTTCCAATGGTGACCCTTTATACTCTTTACAGTTCCAGAACAGAGCGTTTGGCTAAGTGGTTAAAGATGAGCCCGATGAAGCAATTTACGACACTAGACACCCATGATGGGATTGGAGTGGTGGATGTCAAGGATATCCTGACTGATGAGGAAATTGACTATGCTTCAAATGAGCTCTATAAGGTTGGAGCGAATGTCAAACGTAAGTACTCTAGTGCAGAGTATAACAATCTAGATATCTACCAAATCAATTCAACCTACTATTCTGCGCTTGGAGATGATGATGTCAAGTATTTCCTCGCTCGTCTGATTCAAGCTTTTGCTCCAGGAATTCCTCAGGTTTACTATGTGGGTCTATTAGCAGGAAAAAATGACTTGAAATTATTAGAAGAAACTAAGGAAGGTCGAAATATTAATCGTCATTACTATAGCAATGAGGAAATAGCAGAAGAAGTTCAACGTCCTGTGGTGAAGGCTCTTCTCAATCTATTTTCTTTCCGTAATCGATCAGAGGCCTTTGATCTAGAAGGGACTATTGAGATAGAAACACCAACAGCTCATAGCATTGTAATCAAACGTCAAAATAAAGACAAGTCCGTAACAGCAGTAGCAGAAATTGATTTGCAGAGTCAGACCTATCAAGTAGTGGAAAACGGCAGAGAAATTCGGTTTTAGTACCATATCAATAACAGAGTTTTTTTGTGGCGAAAACGTGTTCATTGTTCCCAAATGACGGAAAAAATGGTAAAATTAAAAGATAGTTTAGCATTTATCTTCTGGAGAAATCCAGAACAGAAAGGATCCGTTTTGAAATCAATTGGATTACTGGATAAGATAAGAGGGCTTTCGAAAAAAGATTTCTTTTTATATTTGATGATCATAAGTATCTTTTTACCTTTTTATTTGTTCTTAGCTCTCTTTGCTTTATATTTGATAGGTTTACTTGTTACTGGGGAGATGAAGGGAATTATCAAAGGATTGGCCAAACATCCTGTGCTTCTCTTTTTTATTGCCTACAGTAGTATTATCTCTATCGTCGCCAAGAACTGGCTTGGATTGGTTGCATCTTTACTGATGTTTCTCTTCCTCATTTTCTTTAGTTATTACCAGAAACGTCTGACACATGCTTTCTTTCGACTGATACTGCAGACAATCTTGTTTGGTAGTGTGCTCTCTGCTGTTTTTGCTACTTTGGAGCATTTCCAAATTGTAAAGAAATTTAACTACGCCTTTCTTTCGCCTAATATGCAAGTATGGCACCAAAACCGTGCAGAGGTAACTTTCTTTAATCCGAACTACTATGGAATTATCTGTTGCTTCTGTATCATGATAGCCTTTTACCTCTTTACAACGACGAAGTTAAGATGGTTAAAAATCTTTTGCGTGCTAGCAGGTTTTGTGAATCTATTTGGTTTGAATTTTACGCAAAATAGAACAGCCTTTCCTGCCATCATCGCTGGTGCCATCATTTATCTCTTTACAACCATAAAAAACTGGCGCGCCTTCTGGCTCAGTATTGGAGTTTTCGGGATTGGACTTTGTTTCCTCTTCTCAAGCGATTTGGGTGTCCGTATGGGAACGCTAGATTCTTCAATGGAGGAGCGAGTTTCAATCTGGAATGCGGGTATGACTTTGTTCAAGCAAAATCCGATCTGGGGTGAGGGTCCGCTGACCTATATGAATTCTTTCCCGAGAATCCATGCACCTTACCACGAACACGCGCATAGTCTTTACATCGATACTATTTTGAGTTATGGTTTGATTGGAACCATTCTCCTATCCATTTCTTCTGTGATCCCGGTTCACATGATGATGGATATGAGTCAGGAGTCTGGTAAACGACCAATTATAGGTCTTTATCTCTCCTTCCTTACAGTAGTTGCTGTACATGGAATTTTTGACTTGGCTCTCTTCTGGGTACAGTCAGGATTCATCTTCTTGTTGGTTATGTGCAGTCTACCACTGGAACATCGAACCTTGGTGTCTGAAATGACAGATTAAGTTACTCAAGAACGGAGATCTTCTACTCTAGGTAGGAGGTCTTTTTTGTTGGCGAAAATTATTTCTAAATCGAAATAGTTGACAGATGAAATAAAAGGTGTTACAATATGGAAAATTCGATATAGAAATAAATTGGAGGAAGTATGAAAGATAGTCATTTAGTTGCCCATCATATTCGTTTGTTGAATGGGCGGATTTTTCAAAAGTTACTGAGTCAGGATCCTGAAGCTCTTTATCGGAGTGAACAGGGCAAGATTCTCACTGTTTTATGGAATAGTGAGACAGGTTGCGCTACGGCCACAGATATTGCACTAGCGACAGGACTTGCTAACAATACGCTAACAACTATGATAAAGAAACTTGAGGAGCAAAACCTGGTCATCATTAGCCCATGTGGAATAGATAAGCGAAAAAAATACGTCAAGTTGACAGAGCAGGGTTGGTCTCAGAAAGAAGTTGGCCATCGTGTTAGTCAAAAATTGGATGCAATTTTTTATAAAGGATTCACTGAGGAAGAGATTCGTCAGTTTGAAAATTATCAGGAACGTATTTTAGCAAATTTAAAAGAAAAAGAGGCATAAAACATGTCAAAACAAGTTGAAAATGCACAAAATCTATACATTCATGCTATTCAAGATGGACACGTTGCTGAGGCTCAAGCTCAGTCTGTAGGGGATACTTACATTCAACACTCGACAGGTGTGCCAGATGGGAAAGAAGGATTTGCGGCTTTCTTTGCAAATTTCTTTGAGCGCCATCCCGAGCGTGAGATGAAAATTGTTCGCACTATTGAAGACGGCAATCTAGTCTTCGTCCATGTTCATCAATATCTCAATGGTGGGGAAGCTCAATGGGTGACGACAGATACTTTCCGTGCGGATGAGAATGGACGCATCGTGGAGCATTGGGATGTCATTGACTACTATCGAACACCTGAAAATGGCCAATTAGATCAGATTTTTGGTGATTTTGAGATCAAGGATTTGGACAAAACGGCAGAAAATAAAAAAACCGTTCGTCGTTTCTTGACAGAAATTTTCCAAAATGGGGAGCTGGAGCAGTGGAGTGATTATGTGGCAGACGATTTGATTCAGCATAATCATGAGATTGGACAAGGAAGTCAGGCTTATAAAAACTATGTTGCTGAACATGGTGTAACTTTCGACTTTGTTTTCCAGCTTTTGGGACAAGGAAACTATGTGGTCAGCTATGGGCAGACTCAGATTGATGGCGTTGCCTATGCCCAGTATGATATCTTCCGTCTAGAAAATGGGAAAATTGTGGAGCATTGGGACAATAAAGAAGTCATGCCTAAGGTAGAAGAATTGACCAACCGAGGGAAGTTTTAAAAGGAGATATTAAGATGAAAGCTGTGCTTGTTAAGGAAGCTGGAGGACCAGAAGTTCTGCAGGTTGTGGAAGTTCCAAAACCGACTGTTAAAGAAGGTTGGACCTTGGTCAAAGTGCAAGGATTTGGAATCAACCATAGTGAGATTTTTACTCGTCAAGGACTATCGCCGTCCGTTCAATTTCCACGGATTTTAGGGATTGAATGTGTGGGACTTGTAGAGGAGACCAATCGTCCCGATTTGCAGGTCGGGCAGCAAGTCATCTCCATCATGGGAGAAATGGGGCGTGCTTTTGATGGTGGTTATGCTGAGTATGTTTTGCTACCAGATAAACAGGTCTATCCTGTGAGGACAGAGCTTGCTTTGGAAAGTTTAATCGCACTGCCCGAAACCTACTACACGGCATTTGGCTCTTATCTCAATCTCAAGATTGAGGAGGGAGACCGAGTTCTGGTTCGGGCGGCGACTAGTGGTGTTGGGATTGCTTTTGCAAAACTTCTCAAGGGGCAATTTCCAAATGTCTATCTAGTGGGAAGTAGCCGAAGTCTGGACAAGGAAGAGCAACTAAAAGAGGCAGGATTTGACCAGGTAATTTTGGATAAGGTTGGCGTCTTGCAAACGGAAGAGCAGTTTGACAAGGTCTTGGATCTTGTCGGTCCGAGTGCTATTCTTGATACATTTGCTCGGACGGCAGATGGTGGTATTATCTGTTCTTGTGGCTTGCTGGGCGGTCAGTGGACTATTCCAGACTTTGATCCTATTGAAATGCTTTATCGTAATCTTTACTTAACTACTTTTGCTTCTGGCAATGTGTCTCAAGACAAGCTACAAGCTTTGGTGGACTTTGTGGAGCGTTATCAGATAGATGTGCGACCTGAAAAAGTATTTTCTATTGAGCAAATTCAGGATGCGCATGCTTATCTGGAAAGTAGCCAGTCTTTTGGCAAGGTTATCGTAAAAATTGAGGACAAAGAATGATTGAATATAAAAATGTAGCGCTACGCTATACAGAAAAAGATGTTTTGAGAGATGTCAATTTACGAATTGAGAATGGGGAATTCATGGTTTTAGTTGGGCCTTCTGGGTCAGGTAAGACGACCATGATTAAGATGATTAATCGTCTCTTGGAACCAACTGATGGAAATATCTATATGGATGGTAAACGCATCAAAGACTATGATGAGCGTGAGCTGCGCCTTTCCACAGGCTATGTCTTACAAGCGATTGCTCTCTTTCCCAATCTAACGGTGGCTGAAAATATTGCCCTGATTCCTGAGATGAAGGGGTGGACTAAGGAAGAGATTGCTCAGAAAACAGAAGAGCTTTTGGCTAAGGTTGGTTTACCAGTGGCTGAGTATGGACATCGGCTTCCTAGTGAATTATCTGGTGGAGAACAGCAACGGGTGGGCATTGTTCGTGCCATGATTGGTCAGCCTAAGATTCTTCTCATGGATGAACCTTTTTCAGCTCTTGATGCTATTTCGAGAAAACAACTACAAACTTTGACCAGAGAATTGCACAATGAATTTGGGATGACTACCATTTTTGTCACCCATGATACGGATGAGGCTTTAAAGTTAGGGAATCGGATTGCTGTTTTGCAGGACGGGGAGATTTGTCAAGTGGCAACACCTGAGGAAATCTTATCTGCACCTGCGACCAGCTTCGTAGCAGATTTATTTGGAGGTGTTCAACATGGCTAATTTGATTTCTACCTTTCAGGAGCGCTTTGGTGATTGGGTAACAGCCCTTGGTCAGCACCTCCAGCTCTCTCTTCTGACCTTACTTGTGGCCATCTTCCTGACCATTCCACTCGCTATCTATCTCAATAGTCACAAAAAAGCAGCCAATTGGGTGCTACAAATTGCAGGAATCTTTCAAACCATTCCTTCAATGGCCTTGTTGGGTCTCTTTATCCCTCTCATGGGGATTGGCACACTGCCAGCACTGACTGCTCTGGTGATTTACGCTATTTTCCCAATTTTAGAAAATACTGTCACAGCTTTGAATGGGATTGATCCTAGTTTAGAGGAAGCTGGAATCGCCTTTGGGATGACCAAGTGGGAGCGACTCAAGAAGTTTGAATTGCCTCTAGCTATGCCCGTCATCGTATCAGGAGTTCGGACGGCAACCGTTATGATTATCGGGACAGCGACTCTGGCAGCCTTGGTTGGAGCTGGTGGACTAGGTTCTTTTATCCTTCTAGGAATTGATCGTCGCAATGCCAGTCTGATCTTGATTGGAGCAATTTCATCCGCAGTTTTGGCTATTCTTTTCAACAGCCTCCTTAAATGGATGGAAAAGGCCAAGCTTCGGACGGTTTTTGCAGCTTTTGCGGTCCTAATCCTCGGACTAGGCGCTTCTTACACGCCAAGCTTGATACCAAAACAAAGCAAGGATAATCTGGTTATTGCTGGGAAATTAGGACCTGAGCCAGAAATTCTCATGAATATGTACAAGCTCCTCATCGAGGAAAATACGGATATGACTGTGACAGTCAAACCAAACTTTGGTAAGACTGACTTCCTTTATCAAGCACTGAAAAAAGGTGATATTGATATCTATCCTGAGTTTACTGGTACGATTACTGGGTCTCTCTTGCAGCCTGCTCCAAAGGTCAGCAATGATGAAGAAGAGGTTTTTGAAGCAGCGCGTGATGGAATAAAAAAACAGGACAATCTAGTCTTGCTCAATCACATGGCTTATCAAAACACCTTTGCCATTGCAGTACCTAAGAGTGTCGCCAAAGAATACAATCTTAAAACCATTTCTGACCTTAAGGCAGTTCAAGACAAGCTCAAGGCAGGGTTTACCTTGGAATTTAACGACCGTGAAGATGGGAACAAGGGGCTTCAGTCGGTCTATGGACTGAATCTCAATGTATCAACTATGGAGCCAGCCCTTCGCTATGATGCGATTCAATCAGGCGATATCCAAATCACGGATGCCTATTCGACCGATGCAGAGTTGGCACGCTATGATTTGCAGGTCTTGGAAGATGACAAGCAACTCTTCCCACCTTATCAAGGAGCTCCACTAATGAAAGAAGCTCTTCTCAAGAAACACCCTGAGTTGGAGACAGTTCTCAATAAACTGGCTGGTAAAATTTCTGAAAGTCAGATGAGCCAGATGAATTATCAAGTCGGCATTGAAGGCAAGCCTGCAGAACAAGTAGCCAAGGCATTTCTACAAGAACAAGGTTTGTTGAAGAAATAAATGGAGAGGAAAGTCAGGTGGCAGCCACTAGCAATTTTCTTCAGCAGACAAAATCCCATCTCGAATTATAGACGAGATGGGATTTTTAATGTTAGAGTAAGATAAACAAGAGAGCAATCAAAGCCGCTAGTGTGCCCCTTATAATGTGGTGCGATATATGTTGGTTTTCTTGCTGTCGCCCATTCCAGTAAGCACCGTAGCAGATGATGCTAGAGCCCACTATCCATAAGATGATCGTTGCTAGTGGAACGAAGAAAAAGATAGCAAGAGCTAGTGAAGTGAGACAACTGCCGACCAAGATGCACGTGTTTCCCAGACTGTAGTTCTTTTGTTTCATGGCTGCGAAAGCTGCCGCGAGATGAAGGAGGGAGAAAATAAGAGCCAATACAATCGTTAGAATTCCTAGGATAATAGAAGTTAACATGGTTGATTCCTTTCTTCGTGATAGGATTAAATTTCGAGTGATTTTGTAGAAGTCATCTCAATCACATCTAAGTAAAATCTCACCACTTGGTCTTCGGTATAAGATTTTCCTTTTTTAAGCCACCAGGTCAGTGTTTCGATAAAATTGGTTACTACAAAATGTTTGAGGTAGGAAGCCGGAATGTTTGGATAGGCCTCTTGCAAATCCTCCGCTACCATGGGGTAAACATGGTGTTCGAGTTCCTTGTGTAGTTGGCGGAGAAAGTAGTCGTTTTTGGAAAAAAGAAGACTAGTGACATGGTCTTGATTTTTTTGAAAATGCAAAAAAATATGTGCGAGGTAGTCCTCGGTAGTAAAGTGTCCTTCCCTTTCAAAGAGATGATGAAAGAGGTAGCGGCAGAGCTCATCTAAAAGCAGTTCCTTACTCTCGTAGTGACAGTAAAAAGTGGAACGCCCAACATCTGCCAAGTCAATGATATCTTGGACAGTAGTAGCATCATAGCCCTTGTCGTTCAAAAGTTGTAAAAAAGCTTGATAGATGGCTTTTTTAGTCTTACTGACTCGACGGTCTCTTTTTGGCATATAGACACTTGAGACAAACTGTTCAGAACTGAACAAGGCTGACAGTTTGCTTCTATCCTTTCTTTGGATTTTATTAGATAATACAAATGAAAGAAGTATGTATATACCCATTATACCAAAGGAGGGAGAGAAATGAGTTCTAAAACATCTATCTGGCTAGCCTTTTTCTTGAATCTATCATTTTCTGTTGTCGAATTTATTTTTGGAGGCATCTTCAATTCAAGTGCGGTATTAGCGGATGCGGTTCATGATTTGGGCGATGCTCTTGCCATAGGCTTATCAGCTTGCTTGGAAACTATTTCCAATCGTCAGGAAGACAAACGTTATACACTTGGTTATAAACGCTTCAGTCTGCTAGGCGCCATGCTGACTGCTTTGATCCTTTTGACAGGATCTTTCATGGTGCTCTTGGAGAATATTCCTCGTCTCCTATCCCCTCAGCCTGTCAACTACCAAGGGATGCTGTGGTTGGGGATTCTTGCGATTCTTATTAATCTTTTGGCTAGTCTAATCGTTCGTAAGGGTCAGACCAAGAACGAAGCTATCCTGACCTTGCATTTTCTAGAAGATATTCTAGGATGGCTAGCGGTTATTCTGGTTGCTGGTGTTTTGTATGTGACTGACTGGTACTTTCTCGATCCACTCTTGTCTCTTTTAATTTCTAGTTTTATCCTCTGGAAAGCCATTCCTCGTTTTTGGTCAACACTCAAGATTTTCTTAGATGCTGTGCCTGAAGGGATCGAGACCGCCGAGCTAGAGAAAGAGTTAGCAGCGCTAGCTAATGTCAAAAGTGTCAATCAACTTAGCATTTGGTCCATGGATGGTCTTGAGAACAATGCTGTTGTCCACATTTGTATCAAGGACTGGGAACAGATGATGGAGACAAAAGAAGTGGTTCGTCAATTTTTAGAAGAAAGAGGCGTGCAGAATATCACTATTGAAGTGGATAGCAGTCAAAGTAATCATGCGCAACATAGGCGGAAGGTGAGAGAGTTAGAGCAGAAGCATGGGCATCATTAGTACAAAGTGAAGAATGATTAAGCCCCTATGTTATTTGAAATAGAGTATTTTCTTTCCAGTTTAAATATTTTAAAAGTTTGGTCATATAAGGTACGGTATAAACTTTACTTAGTTGTTTGCTAATTAAAAGAATTTTTCTATTAGATGCAAAATGTTTGACTTGGAGTCAACTCAAAGTTGTATAATAAGATGAATGAGTTATAGTTGCTTAAATTCAGTGAAGAAAATGAAAGGAGGCTAGTATATGAATATTAAATCTGCCAGCGACTTATTGGGAATTTCAGCGGATACGATTCGGTATTACGAGCGAGTTGGTCTTGTGCCACCGATTACTCGAACGGCAACTGGGATTCGTGACTTTCAAGATCAGGATATAGAAGCTCTGGAATTTATTAAGTGTTTCCGTTCGGCGGGTGTCTCTGTAGACAGTTTAGTTGACTATATGTCGCTCTATCAAAAGGGGGATGAAACGAGAGAGGAAAGGCTTGGTATTTTAGAAGAGGAGAAGAAAAAATTAGAGGAGCGCTTGTCTCAGTTACAGGTGGCTTTAAATCGCTTAAATCTCAAAATTAAACTTTACAAGGAAGGAAAATTTTAAATGAAATCAGCAGTATATACAAAGGCAGGACAGGTTGGGCTTGCTACAATTGAACGTCCGCAAATTGAGGCAGATGATGCCATTATTCGGATCGTTCGGACCTGTGTTTGTGGCTCTGATCTGTGGAGCTATCGCAATCCAGATATTGAAACGGGCCATCAGAATAGCGGGCACGAAGCGATTGGTATCGTTGAGGCGATTGGTGATGCAGTGACGACTGTTAAACCTGGCGATTTTGTTATTGCACCTTTCACCCATGGCTGTGGGGAGTGTGATGCCTGTCGTGCTGGTTTTGATGGGACTTGTGACCGCCATATTGGCACCAATTGGTCTAATGGGGTGCAAGCGGAGTACATTCGCTTCGAATATGCCAACTGGGCTCTTGTCAAAATTCCGAGTCAGCCCTCTGATTATACAGAAGGCATGCTCAAATCCCTCTTGACACTGGCTGATGTCATGCCGACCGGCTATCATGCTGCGCGTGTTGCTAATGTTCAAAAAGGGGATAAGGTTGTCGTTATCGGTGACGGGGCTGTTGGGCAATGTGCTGTTATCGCCGCTAAGATGCGTGGTGCATCTCAAATTGTTCTTATGAGTCGTCACGAAGACCGTCAACAAATGGCTTTGGAGTCAGGGGCGACAGCTGTTGTGGCTGAACGTGGCGAAGAAGGAATTGCCAAGGTTCGAGAAATTCTTGGTGGAGGAGCAGATGCAGCTCTTGAGTGTGTCGGTACTGAGGCAGCGGTTGATCAGGCTCTTGGTGTCCTTCACAATGGTGGTCGTTTGGGCTTTGTTGGAGTTCCTCACTATAGCAATCGAGCTCTCGGTTCAACTTTTGCTCAAAATATTACGGTAGCAGGCGGAGCAGCCTCTGTAACGACTTACAACAAACAGTTCTTACTGAAGGCAGTCCTTGATGGCGATATCAACCCAGGCCGTGTCTTTACTTCAAGTTATAAATTAGAAGAGATTGACCAAGCCTATAAAGATATGGATGATCGCAAAACCATTAAGTCTATGATTGTGATGGATTAACAAAGAAAATCCTAATGGAGATTTGAGAATTTCTATTAGGATTTTTTGCGTTGGTATATTTGTTGAGTTATGGCAACGTACTTTCTCTCAAAGTCAGTCTGGTGCCCAGCATGGTTAGGCTAGGGATTTTGCGACCATGGAGAACTTCCTTATTAAGAATATCCATACCTGCTCGGCCCATTTCCTCGGTATAGACGGTAATGCTAGATAGAGGAGGATAGACCTGCTTGGTCAGGCTGGTGTCGTTAAAAGAAATGAGGCTTACGCGGTCTGGTAGGCTGATTCCAGCTTCTTGAAGGGAACGGAGGGCGCCGATGGCTAAACTATCGCTGGCGGCGAAAAAGGCTGGTGGGAGTTGTTCTCCCAACTTGTGAATGGCCTTCTTCATCAAGTCATAGCCAGACTGGGCAGTAAAGCTCCCCTGAAAGACCAGTTCTTCATGGTAGATTCCATTTGCTTGGGTATAGTCTTTGAAATTTTCTAGCCGCTTATCCTGAATAATTTCTTCTTGGTCGGTTGTTTCTTCAAGGCCTGTGAGAATTCCAATACGGTTCATACCTTGACTGAGGAAATGGTCTACAACTTGTTTCACAGCAGTGTAAAAGTCCGTGATAATACAGGTATGACCTAGTGAGAGGGTATCGCTGTCTATAAAGACTAAAGGTTTTTGGTATTCTTCAAAGGCAGAAATCTGAGCTCGGCTGAACTTTCCGATGCAGAGAATGCCAATCACTTCCTCGCTTAATGTAAAAGGATGGTCATTAAAATAGCGCAAGATATCATAGTCCAACTCTTGGGCTCTTTTTTCAATACCGAGACGAATCTGATAGTAGTAGAGGTCGTCCAACTCCCCTTGTTCGCTGACCCATTGGATAATGGCAATCTTTTGCTTGGGTTTGTGGGATTCGCCTGTCTTGAGGTGCTTAGTATAGCCCAGCTCTTCAGCGACGGTTAAAATACGGTGTCTAGTTTCTTCTGTAACAGATAGACTCTGGTCGCGATTGAGGACACGAGATACTGTCGCGATAGAGACAGAGGCTAGCTGTGCAATGTCTTTTAATGTAGCCATAAATCCTCCTCCTTTTAGGTTAGTATATCATATTTTTCTTCTTTTTACCGATAGTTTAGTAAAAGTTTAGTAAAAAGGATTGACCTTGGCAAATGCCTTGGATACAATAGAAGAAAACGATTACACGTTAAGATGACTTAACGGACAGTCAAAGGAGAATTCATATGACACAACATCTTACTGCTGAAGCCCTTCGCAAAGACTTTCTTGCCGTTTTTGGTCAAGAAGCAGACCAAACTTTCTTTTCACCAGGACGCATCAATTTGATTGGTGAACACACAGACTACAACGGTGGACACGTTTTTCCAGCGGCTATTTCCTTGGGAACCTATGGAGCGGCTCGCAAACGTGACGACCAAGTCTTGCGTTTCTACTCAGCAAACTTTGAGGACAAGGGTATCATCGAAGTGCCTCTTGCTGATCTCAAGTTTGAAAAAGAGCACAGCTGGACCAATTATCCAAAAGGGGTCCTCCATTTCTTGCAGGAAGCTGGCCATGTTATTGACAAAGGGTTTGATTTCTATGTCTTTGGGAATATCCCAAATGGTGCTGGCTTGTCTTCATCAGCATCCTTGGAACTCTTGACAGGGGTCGTGGCAGAGTATCTCTTTGATTTAAAACTAGACCGTTTGGATTTGGTTAAAATCGGAAAACAAACAGAAAACAACTTTATCGGAGTCAACTCTGGTATCATGGACCAGTTTGCCATCGGTATGGGTGCAGACCAACGTGCTATTTACCTCGATACCAATACTTTGGAGTACGACTTGGTGCCACTTGATTTGAAGGACAATGTCGTTGTTATCATGAATACCAACAAACGCCGTGAACTGGCGGACTCTAAGTACAATGAACGCCGTGCTGAGTGTGAAAAAGCTGTGGAAGAATTGCAAGTTGCCTTGGATATTCAGACCTTGGGTGAATTGGATGAGTGGGCCTTTGACCAATACAGCTATCTGATTAAAGATGAAAATCGCTTAAAACGTGCTCGCCATGCTGTGCTTGAAAACCAACGTACCCTTAAAGCTCAAGCAGCACTTCAAGCAGGTGATTTGGAAACATTTGGTCGCTTGATGAATGCGTCACACGTTTCTCTAGAACATGACTATGAAGTAACTGGCTTGGAATTGGATACTCTTGTCCACATAGCTTGGGCACAAGAAGGTGTTCTCGGTGCTCGTATGACAGGGGCAGGTTTTGGTGGATGTGCTATTGCTTTGGTGCAAAAAGATACAGTTGAGGCCTTTAAGGAAGCTGTTGGCAAGCACTACGAGGAAGTCGTTGGATATGCTCCAAGCTTCTATATCGCTGAAGTTGAAGGTGGCAGTCGCGTTTTAGACTAGGAGAGAAGTAAATGGACGCTGTAATATTTGATTTAGATGGCTTATTAGCTGATACTGAGATCATTTCTCTAAAAGTTTATCAAGAATTGCTTAAAGATTTTGGAATTCCTTTCACAGAAGAAACATATTCTAGAGAATACAGTGGACATAGGGAAGAGGAGAATGTTCAACGATTTTTAGATACCTATGATTTACCTTGGAACTTTGACCAAACCTTGGAAAAAGTTTATGAACTGGAAGCTCGAATCTTAGCCAAAGGTGTAAATTTAAAAAAAGGTGCTAAAAATTTGCTTGCTTTTTTGCAAAGAGAAGGTATTCCAATCGCTCTAGCAACTTCAAGTGTTGAATCTCGAGCTAGAATGATTTTGGATAGTAATGGTATACTGTCCCTATTTAACCATCTAGTTTTTGCAAAAGATGTAAAGCGAAGCAAACCTTACCCTGATATATTTTTAAAGGCCTGTAGTGATTTGAATGTTTTACCAGAGAATTGCTTAGTATTAGAGGATAGTGAAGCAGGGATTGAAGCAGCGTATAGAGCTGGGATACCAGTTATTTGTATTCCAGACTTGAAAATGCCAGCACAGTCTTTCTTAAATAAAACAGAACAAGTTTTTCAGGATTTAGATGCTGTCAGAGACTATTTA
The DNA here is from genome assembly GCF_002096615.1 of Streptococcus oralis subsp. dentisani. GTDB lineage: Bacteria > Bacillota > Bacilli > Lactobacillales > Streptococcaceae > Streptococcus > Streptococcus oralis_U. Next base: position 71,689 of record NZ_NCUX01000025.1, on the reverse strand, counting down.
GAAAGTAAGAAGGAGAATCAATGAGTCAGGGAATTCTAGATGCATTTATCACGGAAGTCATTACTGAAAGTACCTTTGAGGAAATGGATCGAATCTACCTAACCAATCGTGTTTTGGCTCAAGTGGGTGAAGGTGTTTTGGAAGTTGAGACTGATCTGGATGACTTGATTGACCTCAAGGACCAGCTGGTCGAAGAAGCGGTTCGATTAGAGACGATTGAGGATAGTCAGACTGCGCGTGAAATCCTTGGTGCTGAACTAATGGATTTGGTAACCCCTTGTCCAAGTCAGGTTAATCGTGACTTTTGGACAACCTATGCTCACTCTCCTGAGCAGGCGATAGGGGATTTTTACCAGCTCAGCCAGAAAAATGACTACATCAAGCTCAAGGCCACTTCTAAGAATATCGCTTATCGTGTTCCATCTGACTACGGAGAACTTGAGATTACTATCAACCTCTCTAAACCTGAAAAGGATCCAAAGGAGATTGCGGCAGCTAAGTTGGTTCAAGCTAGCAATTACCCACAGTGTCAACTCTGTCTAGAGAATGAAGGCTACCATGGTCGAATTAACCATCCAGCTCGCAGCAATCACCGAATTATCCGTTTTGAAATGGCTGGTCAGGAGTGGGGTTTCCAGTATTCGCCCTATGCCTACTTTAATGAGCACTGTATCTTCTTAGATAGTCAGCATCGGCCAATGGCTATTAGCTGTCAGAGCTTTGAGCGTCTGCTGGCTATCGTTGAGCAATTTCCGGGATATTTTGCTGGATCTAATGCTGATCTGCCGATTGTGGGGGGGTCTATTCTAACTCATGACCACTATCAGGGAGGTCGTCACGTATTTCCTATGGAATTAGCTCCTTTGCAAAAGACCTTCCGATTTGCTGGTTTTGAGCAGGTCAAGGCTGGGATTGTCAAGTGGCCCATGTCAGTGCTACGTTTGACCTCGGATTCCAAAGAGGATTTGATCAACTTGGCTGACAAGATTTTACAGGAATGGCGCCAGTATTCAGATCCTGCAGTGCAGATTTTGGCAGAAACAGACGGGACACCGCATCACACCATCACACCGATTGCCCGTAAACGCGATGGCCAGTTTGAGTTGGACTTGGTCTTGCGGGACAATCAGACATCACCAGAACATCCTGATGGTATCTATCATCCCCACAAGGATGTCCAACATATCAAGAAGGAAAATATCGGCTTGATCGAGGTCATGGGCTTGGCTATTTTGCCACCTCGTTTGAAGGCAGAAGTGGAGCAAGTAGCAGCCTACCTTGTCGGAGAAGAAGTCTCAGTTGCCGACTATCATCAGAAATGGGCCGACCAACTCAAAGCCCAACATCCAGATCTAACGGATAAAGAAAAAGCCCTTGAAATCGTCAAGGACTCTGTGGGTGCTATTTTTGCGCGTGTTCTGGAGGACGCAGGAGTTTACAAGCAAACGGAGCAGGGACAGGCAGCCTTTATGCGCTTTGTTGAGCAGGTTGGAATTTTACCAGACTAGGAGCTTTCTCCTTGCACAGTCCTATAAAAAGTAGTATCATAGTGTCGTTTGAACTATCAGGAGGAAACGATGAAAGATTTTCATTTTGACGCTATATCTGCCTTTGAAAATTACGAAATAGACAAAATGAGAGATGGTCATGTTGTGGTGACGACGAAAGTGGTGGACTCGTCGCTCAATTACTATGGCAATGCCCATGGTGGCTATCTCTTTACCCTCTGTGACCAGATCAGTGGATTGGTGGTCATCTCGCTGGGGCTTGATGGAGTGACGCTTCAGTCCTCTATCAACTACCTCAAGGCAGGAAAACTCGACGATGTGCTGACCATTAAAGGAGAATGTGTCCATCAAGGTCGCACAACCTGTGTCGTGGATGTCGATATCACCAATCAAGAAGGCAGAAATGTCTGCAAAGCCACCTTTACCATGTTTGTCACAGGCCAGCGGTCAGATGAGAGACAGGTAAGGATATAAAACACTAAGAGGTGACCTGCACTCCAAGGGTTAGATATTTCTCTGTCGAACTTTTGGAGTGCAGGTTAGTTTTGATTCTCGCAGATGAACCAACCGCTTCACTAGACCCCAAAAACTCTGAGGAGCTACTTTCTATATTAGAATCTCTAAAAAATCCGAATCGAACGATTATTATTGCGACCCACAATCCTCTTATCTGGGAGCAAGTGGATCAAGTCATTCGAGTTACCGATTTATCTCATCGATGATAAGAGAACATTAAGTTAGAAGAAAGAGTCACAAATACACTTTGTGGCTTTTTTATTTCCGTAAAAATGGTAAAATAGTAGGAGTAGAAATGGAGTTTGAGACATGAAAGTAATCGATCAATTTAAAAATAAGAAAGTACTTGTTTTAGGTTTGGCTAAGTCTGGTGAGTCTGCGGCCCGTTTGTTGGACAAGCTGGGAGCCATTGTGACGGTAAATGACGGCAAGCCTTTTGAGGAAAATCCTGCTGCACAAAGTTTGCTAGAAGAGGGAATCAAGGTTGTCACTGGTGGGCATCCTTTGGAGCTCTTGGATGAAGAGTTTGCTCTGATGGTGAAAAATCCAGGGATCCCTTATAGCAATCCCATGATTGAAAAGGCCTTGGCAAAGGGGATTCCAGTCTTGACTGAGGTAGAGTTGGCTTACTTGATCTCAGAAGCGCCGATTATCGGTATCACTGGTTCAAATGGGAAAACAACCACAACGACGATGATTGGGGAAGTTTTAACTGCTGCCGGTCAACATGGTCTTTTGTCAGGCAATATCGGCTATCCTGCCAGTCAAGTGGCTCAAACTGCGACAGCCAAGGACACGCTTGTCATGGAACTTTCTTCTTTTCAACTCATGGGCGTCCAAGAATTCCATCCTGAGATTGCGGTTATTACCAACCTCATGCCTACTCATATCGACTATCATGGTTCTTTTGAGGAGTATGTGGCAGCTAAGTGGAATATCCAGAACAAGATGACAGCGGATGATTTCCTTGTCTTGAACTTTAACCAAGACTTGGCAAAAGAATTGGCTAGCAAAACACAGGCTACTGTTGTACCATTTTCAACACTGGAAAAGGTTGATGGAGCTTATCTGGAAGATGGTCAACTCTACTTCCGTGGGGAAGTGGTCATGGCAGCTAGTGAAATCGGTGTTCCAGGTAGCCACAATGTAGAAAATGCCCTTGCGACCATTGCGGTAGCCAAGCTTCGTGGTGTAGACAACCAAACCATCAAGGAAACTCTTTCAGCCTTTGGTGGTGTCAAGCACCGTCTCCAGTTTGTGGATGAAATCAAGGGGGTCAAATTCTATAACGATAGCAAGTCAACCAATATCTTGGCTACTCAAAAAGCCTTGTCAGGATTTGACAATAGTAAGGTCATCTTAATTTCAGGTGGTTTGGACCGCGGCAATGAGTTTGATGAATTGGTTCCAGATATTACAGGACTCAAGAAGATGGTTATCCTCGGTCAGTCTGCAGAACGTGTCAAACGGGCAGCAGAGAAGGCTGGTGTGGCTTATGTGGATGCGACAGATATTGCAGATGCGACCCGCAAGGCTTACGAGCTTGCTACAGAAGGAGATGTAGTCCTTCTCAGCCCTGCCAATGCTAGCTGGGATATGTATGCTAACTTTGAAGTACGTGGCGACCTCTTTATCGACACAGTAGCGGAGTTAAAGGAATAATATGAAAAAAATTGTCTTTACAGGTGGGGGGACGGTTGGACATGTCACCCTCAACCTTTTGTTAATGCCTAAGTTCATCGAAGACGGCTGGGAAGTTCACTACATTGGTGATAAACACGGAATCGAACACCAAGAAATCCTCAAGTCAGGCTTGAATGTGACCTTCCATTCCATTGCGACTGGGAAATTGCGTCGCTATTTCTCTTGGCAAAATATGCTGGACGTCTTCAAAGTTGGTTGGGGAATTGTCCAATCCCTCTTTATCATGTTACGAATGCGTCCACAGGCTCTTTTTTCAAAGGGGGGATTTGTCTCTGTACCGCCGGTTATCGCAGCGCGTGTGTCAGGAGTACCAGTCTTTATTCACGAATCGGACCTATCTATGGGCTTGGCCAATAAAATTGCCTATAAATTTGCGACCAAGATGTATTCAACATTTGAGCAAGCTGCTGGTCTCGCAAAAGTTGAGCATGTGGGAGCTGTGACCAAGGTTTCAGACCAAAAAACTCCTGAACCAGATGAATTGGTGGATATCCAAACCCACTTCAATCCCAAATTGCCTACAGTATTGTTTGTCGGTGGATCTGCAGGAGCTCGTGTCTTTAACCAATTGGTGACAGATCATAAAAAAGAACTGACCGAGCGTTACAATGTTATCAATCTCACTGGAGATTCTAGCCTCAATGAGTTAAGCCAAAATCTCTTCCGTGTTGATTATGTGACGGACCTCTATCAACCCTTGATGGAGCTGGCAGATCTGGTGGTGACGCGTGGTGGTGCCAATACGATTTTCGAGCTCTTGGCCATGGCGAAACTCCATCTCATCGTCCCATTGGGGCGTGAAGCAAGTCGAGGAGACCAGATTGAAAATGCAGCCTACTTTGTTAAGAAAGGCTATGCAGAAGAACTTCAAGAAAGTGACTTGACCTTGGAAAGCGTGGAGGAGAAACTGAGTCACTTGCTTAGTCATAAGGATCAGTACCAAGCTAGCATGAAGGCATCAACTGAATTGAAATCTCTTGCAGATTTTTACGATCTATTAAGAAAAGACCTATCATAAGGAATATCAATGTCAAAGGATAAGAACAAAGAATCAAACCCCAAGAAAGAATTGTCTGAATGGCAGAAACGAAACCAGGAATACCTGAAAAAGAAGGCTGAGGAAGAAGCTGCCCTAGCTGAGGAGAAAGAAAAGGAAAAACAAGCTCGAATGGGGAAAAACTCTAAGATGTTAGAGGAATCCAAGAAATCATCGAGCGAGTCAGACGAGGAATCCACAAGCCCAAGCAAGGAACCTTCCGAGAAAGCTGAGAAAACTCAAAAGGAAGACACAAAAGTTAAAAAAGAGAAAGAAAAGAAGAAAAAAGAAAAACCTGCCAAGCCTAAAATTGCTCCCGTTCATATTTGGCGGGCAGTTAGTATCTTGGTGCCGAGTGTTCTGGTTCTCCTCCTTTCTATCTATCTCTTGACTCCTCTTTCGACTATCAAGCATATCGAGGTTAAGGGAAATGTCCAGACCCAAGCGGATGACATTAAACAGATTTCTGGTATTCAAGATAGCGACTATACCTTAGCCCTATTGTTGGATAAGGAAAAATACGCTGAGCGAATCAAGTCTAATCACTGGATAGAGTCAGCAAAGATTGACTACAAATTTCCGACAAACTTTACGATTGAAGTTAAAGAGTTTGAGATTGTTGGCTACTATGTGACAGGTGAAGACCACTATCCAATCCTATCTAGTGGAACAATTGACTCAAGCCCTGTCAACCTTTTGAATCTGCCTGAGACCTACCTAACAGTCACCTTTAACGATGAGCAGCAGGTGAAGGATTTGATGACGGGTCTTTCTAGTATTAGTGAGGACATAAAGAGTCAGATTCAGAAGATCGAACTAGCGCCAAGTAAGGCAACTGCCGATCTTCTAAAAATTACTATGCAGGATACAGATGAAATAGTAGTTCCCTTGTCAGAGTTGAGTAAGAAATTACCTTATTACAGCAAAATCAAGCCACAATTGTCAGAACCGAGCTTTATTGATATGGAAGCTGGCATCTATAGTACTAGCTTAGCTGATAAACGTTTAGAAGAAGCTGAGGAAAAGGCTAAACAAGAAGCTAAAGAAGCAGAGAAGAAAAAACAGGAAGAAAAAAAAGCTGAAGAAAAGAAACAAGAATAAGAATCTTCAGTTTTTACTTGACAAGTGTCGTTATAAATAATAGAATAGTAGAAAACTTTTAAAGCAGTCCAGAGAGGCAGCTAAGGTTAGACAGTGAAAGGGTGGAGACTACCCGTTTTTCGTGGAACCTAGCTGCTAGCAGGTTCCTTTTTTTGAGCAATGGACTGTTAGCAAAGAATAGGAGAAAAGAATGCGTGAGAGTCGCCCGGTCATTGCTCTGGATTTTCCAAGTTTCGAGGAAGCCAAAGAATTTTTAGCCCTTTTTCCAGCAGAGGAAAAACTCTATGTCAAAGTTGGAATGGAGATCTACTATGCAGTAGGTCCCGAGGTTGTGCGTTATTTGAAATCATTGGGACATAGTGTTTTTTTGGATCTCAAGTTGCATGATATTCCAAATACGGTCAAGTCAACCATGAAAATCTTGTCAAGTCTGGGTGTCGATATGACCAATGTTCAGGCTGCAGGTGGACTTGAGATGATGCAGGCCGCGCGTGAAGGCCTTGGTGATCAAGGGATTCTTATCGCGGTGACCCAATTGACCTCAACATCTGAAGAACAGATGCAAGACTGTCAAAATATCCAAACTAGTCTGCAGGAATCAGTGATTCACTATGCTAAGAAAACAGCTGAAGCTGGATTGGATGGAGTGGTTTGCTCAGCCCAAGAAGCCCAACTTATCAAAGAAGCTACAAACGAAGACTTTATCTGCTTGACACCAGGGATTCGACCAGCAGGTGCTGAAGCAGGGGATCAAAAACGAGTGGTAACCCCTGGTCAAGCCTATCAAATAGGTAGTGACTACATTGTAATAGGCCGTCCTATCACACAGGCAGCAGACCCTGTAGCAGCCTACCATGCTATCAAGGAAGAATGGACACGCGATTGGGTCTAAAGCGTATTTGATTATAGATTTAAGGATAAGAAGGAGTATACCATGACACTTGCTAGAGACATTGCTAGCCATCTATTGAAAATTCAAGCGGTTTATCTCAAACCAGAAGAGCCTTTCACTTGGGCATCTGGTATCAAGTCACCTATCTATACAGATAACCGCGTGACCCTGGCTTACCCGGAAACTAGAACTTTGATTGAAAATGGTTTTGTGAATGCTATCAAAGTAGCCTTTCCAGAGGTTGAAGTGATTGCAGGAACTGCGACAGCAGGGATTCCACACGGAGCTATCATCGCGGACAAGATGAACCTACCATTTGCTTATATCCGTAGCAAACCAAAAGACCATGGAGCCGGAAACCAAATCGAAGGTCGTGTAGCCCAGGGGCAAAAAATGGTAATTGTAGAAGACCTGATTTCAACTGGTGGTTCAGTTCTCGAAGCGGTAGCAGCTGCCAAGCGTGAAGGAGCAGATGTTCTCGGTGTAGTAGCTATTTTTAGTTATCAACTAGCAAAAGCAGATAAGAACTTTGCGGATGCTGGTGTCAAACTTGTGACGCTTTCTAACTACAGTGAACTGATCCACCTAGCACAAGAAGAAGGTTACATTACGCCAGAAGGACTCGACCTCCTAAAACGCTTTAAAGAAGACCAAGAAAATTGGCAAGGATAGAGAAATTCATTTCTTAGATTTTAATGGAACTGATGCATAGTATCGGTTCTTTTTAATTGACAAATGTAGATTTTGATAGTATACTTAGAACCATAATTGACAAATGTAGATTTTGGAGGTGTACTGATGCAGATTTCAGATGCAGAATGGCAGGTCATGAAGATTGTTTGGATGCAGGGTGAACAGACCAGTACGGATTTGATCAGGGTTCTGGCGGAGCGGTTTGACTGGTCCAAGTCTACAGTTCAAACCCTTTTGGCGCGTTTGGTTGAGAAAGAGTGTCTGACCAGGAAAAAAGAGGGCAAGTCCTTTGTTTATTCAGCCCTTTTAACTCTGGATCAAAGCCGAGACTTGCTTGTCCAAGATATCAAAGACAAGGTTTGTTCTCGTAGGATTAAGAACTTGTTAGCTGATTTGATTGCCGAATGTGATTTTACTCTGGCTGACTTGGAAGACTTGGAAGCTGTGATTTCTGAGAAAAAAGCTAGCGCAGTTGCTGAAGTAAAATGTAATTGTATGTAAAGGAGACGTCATGTTAAATAGCATTGTAACCCTTATTTGTATTGCCCTTATCGCGTTTATCTTGTTTTGGTTTTTCAAAAAGCCTGAAAAGTCTGGACAAAAGGCCCAGCAAAAAAAGGGCTACCAAGAGATTCGAGTGGAAGTTATGGGGGGCTATACGCCTGAGTTGATTATCCTCAAGAAATCGGTGCCAGCCCGCATTGTCTTTGACCGCAAGGACCCGTCACCCTGTCTGGATCAGATCGTCTTTCCAGATTTTGGTGTACATGCGGATCTTCCTATGGGTGAAGAGTATGTAGTGGAAATCACACCTGAGCAAGCTGGAGAGTTTGGCTTTGCATGTGGTATGAATATGATGCACGGCAAGATGATTGTAGAGTAGGAGGAAATGATGACAGAAATTGTGAAAGCAAGCCTAGAAAATGGCATTCAAAAAATCCGTATCCGAGCTGAAAAAGGCTATCATCCAGCTCATATCCAGCTTCAAAAAGGGGTTCCAGCTGAGATTACCTTTCATCGTGCCACCCCTTCAAACTGTTACAAGGAAATTCTTTTTGAAGAAGAAGGTATTCTAGAACCAATCGGTGTGGACGAGGAGAAGACAATTCGTTTTACACCTCAAGAATTAGGGCAACATGAATTTTCATGTGGCATGAAGATGCAAAAAGGAAGCTATACCGTAGTTGAGAAGACGCGAAAATCTTTGTCACTTTTGCAACGTTTTTGGATTACTAGCATCTTTACTGTGCCTCTTGTGATTATCATGATTGGGATGTCGACAGGAGGAATTAGTCACCAAGTCATGCGTTGGGGCACCTTTTTAGCCACAACACCCATTATGCTAGTAGCAGGTGGTCCTTATATCCAAAGTGCTTGGGCTAGTTTTAAAAAGCACAATGCCAACATGGATACCTTGGTGGCGCTGGGAACTCTAGTAGCCTATCTCTATAGTCTAGTTGCCCTCTTTACTGGACTCCCTGTTTACTTTGAAAGTGCTGGATTTATCCTCTTCTTCGTTCTTTTGGGAGCCGTTTTTGAGGAGAAAATGCGAAAAAATACTTCCCAAGCTGTGGAGAAACTACTGGATTTGCAGGCTAAAACAGCAGAAGTCTTACGTGAAGATAGCTATGTTCAAGTTCCCTTGGACCAAGTTCAGGTAGGCGACCTGATTCGAGTGCGTCCCGGTGAAAAGATTGCGGTTGATGGTGTCGTAGTGGAAGGTGTGTCCAGTATTGACGAATCCATGGTGACAGGTGAGAGTCTGCCGGTAGACAAAACAGTTGGAGATACTGTCATTGGCTCTACCATCAATAATAGCGGAACGCTTGTTTTTAGAGCAGAAAAAGTTGGCTCAGAGACTGTTTTGGCACAGATTGTAGACTTTGTGAAGAAAGCCCAGACCAGCCGTGCTCCGGTTCAGGATTTGACGGATAAAATTTCAGGAATTTTTGTCCCAGCAGTTGTCATTTTAGCGATTCTGACTTTTTGGATTTGGTTTGTCTTGCTTGAGGCTAGCTTTGTGACCTCTCTACTTTATGGGGTAGCAGTTTTGATTATCGCCTGCCCTTGTGCCTTAGGACTCGCAACACCGACAGCTCTCATGGTGGGAACTGGCCGTAGTGCCAAGATGGGAGTTCTTCTTAAAAATGGAACGGTCTTACAGGAAATTCAGAAAGTCCAAACTATTGTTTTTGATAAGACAGGGACTTTGACGGAAGGAAAACCTGTGGTCACTGATATCATTGGTGATGAGACAGAAGTATTAGGCTTGGCGGCTTCTTTGGAAGAAGCCTCTCAACACCCATTGGCTCAAGCCATTGTCAAGCGAACGACTGAAGTTGGACTTGAGTTTCATACTGTAGAAAATTTCCAAGCCCTTCATGGAAAAGGTGTTTCAGGGCAAATCCATGGGAAACAAGTCTTGCTTGGAAATGCTAAAATGCTAGATGGCATGGATATTTCGAGCGCTTATCAGGAAAAACTTAAAGAACTGGAAAAAGAAGCTAAGACAGTTGTGTACTTGGCTGTTGACAATGAAATCAAAGGCTTGCTTGCCTTGCAAGATATTCCCAAGGAAAATGCCAAACTCGCCATCAATCAGCTGAAAAAACGTGGTCTCCGAACAGTTATGCTGACAGGAGATAATGCTGGCGTGGCGCGTGCCATTGCAGATCAGATCGGCATCGAAGAGGTTATTGCTGGTGTCTTACCAGAAGAAAAAGCGCATGAAATCCATCAACTACAACAGGCTGGTAAAGTAGCCTTTATCGGAGATGGTATCAATGATGCGCCAGCCCTCAGTGTAGCAGATGTTGGGATTGCCATGGGCGCAGGAACCGATATTGCTATTGAGTCAGCAGGGATTGTTCTTACTCACAATGATTTGACAGGAGTTGTTCGTGCCTTTGATATGAGTAAGGCAACCTTCAATCGTATCTTGCTCAACCTCTTCTGGGCCTTTATCTACAATGTCATCGGAATTCCGGTTGCAGCAGGAGTCTTTTCAGGAATTGGATTGGCCCTCAATCCAGAACTGGCTGGTCTAGCCATGGCCTTTAGTTCTGTATCTGTTTTAACCAGTTCACTCATGCTAAACTTTAGTAAAATAGACTAAAAGCGAGCTTGCTCGCTTTTTTATTATAAAACAGTTTTCTGAAGCGTTTTCAATCTGTGCTGTAATAGAGAATGCAAACTTCTGAGCACATTCTTAGGATACTCAAAGTAAATGTGGTAAATTAGGATTGTAAATTTACTGAATCGCTTTCAAACAACATATAAAAGCGCTTTTTGTAAATGTATGAAATTATTTTGAAGGAGAGTTATTATGACTCAAGGGAAAATTACTGCATCTGCAGCAATGCTTAACGTATTGAAGACATGGGGCGTAGACACAATCTACGGTATCCCATCAGGAACACTCAGCTCACTCATGGATGCTTTGGCTGAAGACAAAGATATCCGCTTCTTGCAAGTTCGCCACGAAGAAACAGGTGCTCTTGCAGCGGTTATGCAAGCTAAATTTGGCGGCTCAATCGGGGTTGCAGTTGGTTCAGGTGGTCCAGGTGCGACTCACTTGATTAACGGTGTTTACGATGCAGCTATGGATAACACTCCATTCCTTGCTATCCTTGGATCACGTCCTGTTAACGAACTCAATATGGATGCCTTCCAAGAATTGAACCAAAACCCAATGTACAACGGTATCGCTGTTTACAACAAACGTGTCGCTTACGCTGAGCAATTGCCAAAAGTAATCGACGAAGCTTGCCGTGCTGCAGTTTCTAAAAAAGGTCCAGCTGTTGTTGAAATTCCAGTAAACTTCGGTTTCCAAGAAATTGACGAAAACTCATTCTACGGTTCAGGTTCATACGAACGTTCATTCATCGCTCCTGCCTTGAACGAAGTTGAAATCGACAAAGCGGTTGAAATCTTGAACAATGCTGAACGTCCAGTTATCTACGCTGGTTATGGTGGTGTTAAAGCTGGTGAAGTGATTACTGAATTGTCACGTAAAATCAAAGCACCAATCATCACAACTGGTAAAAACTTTGAAGCTTTCGAATGGAACTATGAAGGTTTGACAGGTTCTGCTTACCGTGTTGGTTGGAAACCAGCCAACGAAGTGGTCTTTGAAGCAGACACAGTTCTTTTCCTTGGTTCAAACTTCCCATTTGCTGAAGTTTACGAAGCCTTCAAGAACACTGAAAAATTCATTCAAGTCGATATCGACCCTTACAAACTTGGTAAACGTCATGCCCTTGACGCTTCTATCCTTGGTGATGCAGGTCAAGCAGCGAAAGCAATCCTTGACAAAGTAAACCCAGTAGAATCTACTCCATGGTGGCGTGCAAACGTGAAGAACAACCAAAACTGGCGTGATTACATGAACAAACTCGAAGGTAAAACTGAGGGTGAATTGCAATTGTACCAAGTTTACAATGCAATCAACAAACATGCTGATCAAGACGCTATCTACTCAATCGACGTAGGTGACACTACTCAAACATCTACTCGTCACCTTCACATGACACCTAAGAACATGTGGCGTACATCTCCACTCTTTGCGACAATGGGGATTGCCCTTCCTGGTGGTATCGCTGCTAAGAAAGACAATCCAGATCGCCAAGTATGGAACATCATGGGTGACGGTGCATTCAACATGTGCTACCCAGACGTGATCACAAACGTTCAATACGACCTTCCAGTTATCAACGTTGTCTTCTCAAATGGTAAATATGCCTTCATCAAGGACAAATACGAAGACACAAACAAACACTTGTTTGGTTGTGACTTCCCTAACGCGGACTACGCGAAAATCGCTGAAGCGCAAGGTGCTGTAGGATTTACAGTTGATCGTATCGAAGACATCGACGCAGTTGTTGCAGAAGCTGTGAAACTCAATAAAGAAGGTAAAACTGTTGTGATCGATGCTCGCATCTCTCAACATCGTCCACTTCCAGTAGAAGTACTTGAATTGGATCCAAAACTTCACTCAGAAGAAGCAATCAAAGCCTTCAAGGAAAAATACGAAGCAGAAGAACTCGTACCATTCCGCCTCTTCTTGGAAGAAGAAGGATTGCAATCACGCGCAATTAAATAATTCCTCTAAGAAACCATTGTTGTTTTAAAATATGATAAATAAAGAAACTAAAATAGTCATTATTTTAGTTTTTTATCACCTTTGAAATTTACGTATTAAATTTTTAAGAGAATATATACTCATATATCCTCTACGAATAGCGATATAATGGATATATGGTATACTAAAAATTTGCCTGGAAAATTTTATTGTGGTAAAATAGGACTGAGAGTAAAATTGAAAAGGAGACTAACATGGATATTGATGGTAAAGCAATAGTAACTAATGTAACAACAGATTTAGTGAAGAGTGGACTTGCTTTAGGTTGGGGAAAAATAAAAGATTACTTTAAGGATCTTGATGCTAGTGCTGCCATTGAATACAGAACAGCATATGAAGATTATTTAAAAAATACGAAAGATAGATATGGGAAAATAAAAACAATTATCTATAGAAGAGAAAGAAAGGATTTATATTCCTTTTATGAGGCTACAGGAATGTCTTATGCAGGAAAAGTTTTTTCTTCTTCTGATATTAATAATTTAATGAAAATTGATAGCAAAATTTTAGTTACTGGAACTGGCGGTATAGGAAAATCAATACTGTTTAAGCATTTATTTCTGAATTCGATGGAAGTAACAAATTTTATTCCAGTATTTATTGAATTGAGGAGTTTAAATACATTAGAGAATAAAGAGTTGAATATTTCAAATATTGTATTCAAAAGCTTGGAATCAAATGGATTTAAATTGGAAAGAAAATACTATGAAGATAGTTTAAAACAAGGTGCGTATGTAATATTCTTAGATGGTTTTGATGAAATTAATCATGAAAAAAGAGATTTTGTTAGAAAAGAAATAAAACTATTTTGCGAAAAGTATTCAAAAAATCAAATTTTTGTATCTTCTAGACCATCAACAGAATTTATAGGATGGTTGGACTTTAGTGAAGTAGAATCTCAACCATTAACTAAGAAACAAGCATTGAGTCTAATAAATAAGATTGAATTTGATGAGACATCAAAAAAAATATTTTCGGAAGAATTAGATAAGAGTCTATATAGAAAATATAAATCATTTGCTTCAAATCCATTGTTATTAACAATTATGTTGTTAACCTTCCAGAAACATGCTTCTATTCCTGAACGATTGAATGATTTTTATGAAGAAGCATTTGTTACACTATTTAATGTACATGATGCTACTAAAGATTCATTTGTAAGGGATATACGAAGTGGTTTAAGTTGTGAAGATTTTAAACTTGTATTCGCCTATATTTGTTTTAAATCATACTTTAAAGGAGAATATGAATTTTCCGAAACAAGATTACATGAGCTGATTAATAATGCAAAAGAAAAATTCAAAGATAAGTTTAATTTTAATGTAGATGATTTTCAGGATGATTTAGTACATTCTGTCTGTATGCTTGTGAAAGAAGGGTTAGAATATAGATTTTCTCATAGATCATTTCAAGAATATTTTTCAGCATGGTATACATGTAAATTACCAGATACTATTCAAGAAAAACTATTAGATGGATGGCTTAAAGAATCATCAACAATTTCATCAGATTCATATTTTTATATGTTATATGATTTACAAAATGAAAAAGTAAACACTATCATTTTAAAGCCTGTTATGGAGAAGATTGTCCAGCTGTATAAAAATGAAGATCTCTTGAATTTCTTAGTCAGCCTATTTGATGGGTTTTCTATTGAAGAAGATCATAATAAAGAATATAGATTTATTTTACATATTAAAGATCAATATTTATGTAATGGATTGATATTATTGATCCGGTTGAATAAATATCATAGTGATATAAAGAATATAGTTTCAAAGGAAAATTATGAGACCTTCATTTCGAAAAGAGGAGATAGGGCTTATTGCATGGATATAGAGGAGGGGATAGAGCTATATGGTAAAGAAAAATTTATAAATATGTCTTCTTGGCTTTTTAATCAAGTCAAATTTATAAATAAAATTTATGAAACTACCAAAAATACGAAAATCAAAAAACGAAAGGTAGCTAGTATCATAGAGGAACTATAAATAATCTATTCAGGTGTATACAGATGAATTTAAATCAATTGGATATTATTGTTTCAAATGTTTCCCAAGTCTGTGCTGACTTGGAGCGACTTTTGGATAAAAAGTCCGATTATGTTGATGACAGTTTTGCTCAGTTTACGATTGGCAGTCACTGCCTCATGTTGTCTCAAAATCATTTGATTTCTTTGGAAAACTTTCAGTCAGGAATCATTCTTCATATCGAGGTTGAGGATGTAGACCAGAACTACCAACGATTGAAAGAGCTTGGTGTCGAGATTTTACACGGTCCTTGTGAAACGGATTGGGGAACAGAGTCCTTATTAGTTAAAGGCCCTGCTGGCTTAGTGATTGATTTTTATCGTATGAAATAGGTCGCGTTGTCATTTGACGTTAACTTTAGCTATTTTTAAAACAGAAATTGAGAATGTGAATTATTGAAAGATCGGAGCAATCCGGTCTTTTTCTTATCACAAGATTGTGATAGTTTACATCTTCATAACAAAAGCTTCAAAGTCTTGATTGTTTTGAAAAAAGATTATAAAATATGATTCATAAAAATGAAAGAGGTTTTGAAAATGTCTGAAAAGAAAATGAAAATTTTGGGTTGGGTAGCGACCTTCATGTCCGTTATGATGTATGTGTCTTACTTCCCACAAATCATGAACAACCTGGCTGGTCAAAAAGGAAACTTCATCCAACCCTTAGTCGCAGCCATCAACTGTAGTCTATGGGTTTATTACGGTCTTTTCAAGAAAGAAAGAGATATTCCCCTTGCGGCTGCTAATGCGCCAGGTATCGTTTTTGGCCTAGTAACGGCTATCACAGCTTTGATTTAAAAAGTTTAAAATAGTTAGTATTCTTGTATCCTTTTTTATATTCTGTTAAAATAGAAGCCTAACGAAAGTTTAGGAGTGAATCAAGATGTCGATGAGTTTCTTTTTATTATTTGGCTGTATGATACTAGCGTTTGCTGCCTTTACGTATTTTATGTTCAATGAGTTGATTTTTAGTAGTTATTTAGATGATAAAAAATGTACTGAAAAAACTGAAGGAAAAATCACAAGATATTCTGCATTTCTTTATAACGATGTTAGTCTTCCAGTTGTAGAATATACTGTTGCAGGGAATCAGTACAAGGTAGTAGGGCCAAAATTTCTTTCTAGCGTATCAAAAACAGTTGCAACACCACTTAATTCTATCGTTTCTGAAGTAAAGTTGGAAGGTTTCGATAATGGAGAAATTCCACAAGTGTTAAGGTATCAGGTACGGCGAAATAGTTTCATTTCTGTAACAAAATCACCACTTATGGAGCGCTTCCCAATCGGCGGAAAGGTTACTGTTTACTATGATCCGAACAAACCTAAACTTTCTTACGTGGAAAGACCGTTAAAGCTAGGTCGCTTTTTATGGCTGACTAAATTATCAGTCTATCTTCTTATTCTAATGATGCTTGTTTCAGCTGTTTACATCATGTTTGTCCTTCCAAATCTTGTCAAATAGAAGTTGATTATTTTGTTCCAAAGCTCAACTTTCCATCATACGGTTCTATGTTTATACATAGAATCGTTTTTTGCTGAAGAAATCTTTGAAGAGGATTTCTTTAAAAAATCGAACCCTGAAAATTTGTCGGATTAAATGGAATCATATAATAGTATCATTATTCCGCAGTATTTCACAAGTAAAGGTCTGGATATTGGGGTATAATATAAGTAAATGAAGCAGTAAAATAAGAAAGTGGATAGAGATATGACTGAAAAACTAACTTTTCCAGAAGGATTTCTCTGGGGTGGTGCAACGGCGGCTAATCAATGTGAGGGTGGTTATAATCAGGACGGTCGTGGTCTTGCTAATGTGGATGTGGTACCGATTGGTCCAGACCGTGAGGCCATTATTACAGGTCAGAAAAAGATGTTTTCGTTTGAGGAGGGCTATTTTTACCCAGCAAAGGAAGCCATTGATATGTACCATCATTACAAGGAAGATATTGCGCTTTTTGCAGAAATGGGCTTTAAAACTTATCGACTTTCCATCGCTTGGACTCGGATTTTTCCTAAGGGAGATGAAGCAGAGCCAAATGAAGCAGGTCTAGCCTTTTATGAGGATTTGTTTAAGGAATGCCACAAGTATGGGATTGAACCTCTGGTGACCATCACGCATTTTGACTGCCCCATGCACTTAATTAGGGAGTACGGTGGTTGGCGCAATCGTCGTATGTTGAACTTTTACGCAAATCTCTGTCGCACCCTCTTTACCCGTTACAAGGGCTTGGTCAAGTACTGGCTCACCTTCAACGAAATCAATATGATTCTGCATGCCCCCTTTTTAGGAGCCGGGATTTGTTTTGAAGAGGGGGAAAATCAAGAGCAAGTCAAATACCAAGCAGCTCACCATGAGCTGGTAGCCTCGGCTATGGCGACTAAAATTGCCCACGAAATTAACCCAGAAAACAAGGTGGGATGTATGTTGGCAGCAGGGCAATATTATCCTAACACTGCCCATCCGAGAGACTACTGGGCAGCCATGGAAGAAGACCGTAAGGGTTACTTTTTCATTGATGTTCAAGCGCGTGGGGAATACCCAAACTATGCCAAGAAGCAGTGGGAGCGTGAGGGAATTAAGATTGAAATGTCGACAGAAGATTTGGACTTGTTAAAGAATCACACTGTTGATTTTGTTTCCTTCTCTTATTATGCGAGTCGAGTGGCTTCAGGCGATCCAGAAGTGACGGATCTGACAGCTGGAAATGTCTTTGCCTCTATCAAAAACCCTTATCTGGAATCCTCAGAATGGGGTTGGCAGATTGACCCACTGGGGCTTCGTATCACTCTTAATGCCATCTGGGATCGTTATCAAAAGCCTATGTTCATCGTAGAAAATGGACTCGGCGCTATGGATACGACGGATGAAAATGGCTATGTAGCGGATGACTATCGGATTGCTTACTTAGAGGCCCACATCAAGGCTATGCGAGATGCTATTTATCAAGATGGCGTTGAATTGCTTGGTTATACGACTTGGGGTTGTATAGATCTGGTTTCAGCTGGAACAGGCGAAATGAACAAGCGCTATGGTTTTATCTATGTGGATCGTGATAATGCAGGTCAAGGAAGTCTCAAACGGAGCAAGAAGAAATCCTTCTACTGGTACAAGGATGTCATTGCCAGCAATGGTGCAAGTATTAAGTAGAGCACATTTGTTCACTATTTTTATAAAATCTTCTCTCTACTTTATAAGATGTGAAAAAGAGTTCAATTATACCAGGCTTTTTGCTATAATGAAGTGAGAAACATAGACAGGAGAATAAGATGTCAGAACCATTATTTTTACAATCAGTTATGCAAGAAAAAATCTGGGGTGGAACCAAGCTACGTGATGAGTTTGGCTACGACATCCCAAGTGAAAAAATAGGAGAATACTGGGCTATCTCAGCACACCCAAATGGTGTTTCAAAGGTCGCTAATGGGCGCTTTGAGGGAACAGACCTAGCTACATTGTATGCGGAGCATCGTGAATTGTTTGGCAATCGTCCAGAACCTGTATTTCCACTGTTGACCAAGATACTCGATGCCAACGACTGGCTCAGTGTCCAAGTTCATCCAGACGATGCCTATGGACTAGAACACGAAGGCGAACTTGGAAAAACAGAGTGCTGGTACATCATTGCAGCGGAGGAAGGTTCAGAGATTATCTATGGTCATAATGCCAAGTCTAAAGAAGAACTCCGCCAGCAAATTGAGGACAAGAACTGGGATGCCTTGCTGACAAAAGTTCCTGTCAAGGCTGGAGATTTCTTCTATGTACCAAGTGGCACCATGCACGCTATCGGAGCGGGCATCTTGATTCTTGAAACTCAGCAGTCTAGTGATACTACCTACCGTGTCTATGACTTTGACCGTAAGGACGACAATGGCAACTTGCGTGAACTTCATCTTGAAAAATCTATCGATGTCTTGAATATTGGAGAGCCTGCAAATAGCCGTCCTGTAACTGTCAAAGCTAATGATTTACGTTCCACTCTCCTTGTATCCAATGATTTCTTTGCAGTCTACAAGTGGGAAATTACTGGAAAAGTTGACTTTGAAAAGACAGCTGACTACAGCTTGTTCAGCGTCTTGGCTGGTCAAGGTCAACTGTCTGTTGATGGAACAAACTATCCAATCCAAAAAGGGAGCCACTTTATCCTACCAAGTGATGTTGAGGCTTGGACTTTGGAAGGGCAAGGTTTGGAATTGATTGTTAGCCATCCATAACAAGAAAGGGCCTGAGTTTACTACTCAAGTCCTTTTTGATTACATAAATTGGGCGATAAAAACCACGATGATGATAATAGGAATGATAAAACGAAGAAGGAAGAGCCAGAACTTGAAAAGTCCTTGTTTCCATGGTGTTTCATCAAGATGAAGTTCCTCCATGGCTAAGGCCTTCTTGAAAATATATCCTGTAAAGAGGGATAAGCAGAGGGCGCCAAAAGGCATGAGGAGATTGGAAACCAAGAAATCCATGGCATCAAAGAAAGTCTTCCCCAAAATGTGAACATCTGCCATGATTCCATAGGATAGGGCTGAAGGAATACCAAAAACAAAGGTCAAGATTCCTAAAATAGCACTCCATTTAGCACGCTTACTGTTGTCCTGATTGGTGATATTGCCCACATTGATTTCCAGCATAACGACAGAAGAAGTGACCGTCGCAAAGAGGAAGAGCAAGAGGAAGAGGATGTAGAAAATGGTTCCAAAAGGCATCTTGTCAAAGAGTTGAGGCAAGACGATAAAGAGCAGGCTTGGTCCCCCGTCAGACTGGATATTGAAGGCTGACATGGCTGGGAAAATGGCTAGTCCCGCCATGATGGAAACCGAGATGTTCATGGCTACGATGGAAATCCCTGACTGGACCAGATTGGTTTTCTTGTCCAAGTAGGATGCATAGGTCAGCATGGCTGTCACCCCTAGTGAGAGGGCAAAGAAAGATTGTCCCAGAGCATAGAGGAGACCAGCGCTAGTTAGTTTTGAAAAGTCTGGTTTGAGGAAGTAGAGAGCGCCTTCCATGGCATTTGGCAAACTGAGAGAGCGCCCAATGATCACGACAAAGATGATAAAGAGCAGGGGCATCATGACTTTCGAAGCTCTTTCGATCCCTTTTTGAACCCCACGTGATACAATAAAGATATTTAATAAGATAAAGGCAGCTTGAGCTCCTAGAGCAATAGCTGGATTTGAAATGATCGATGTAAATAACTGAGTATAATCACCCGTTCCACCAAGGTGGAACAATTTTCCAAACTCAATACCCAGATAGACTAAAATCCAACCTCCGATGACACTGTAAAAGGAGAGAAGGATAAAGAGGGCAAAGGCACCAATCCAACCGATAAAGTTGTACTTGTTATTGTTGCCCAGTTTTCCAAAGGTTCTGATAGCGGAAACGCCAGCACTGCGGCCAAGAGCAAACTCAGCTAGCAGGAGCGGGAAACCGATTAAAATAGTGGAGATGAGAAAGACCAGTAAAAAGCCTCCACCGCCATTAGCAGCAGTCATGTAGGGAAATTTCCAAACGGCTCCAAGTCCAATGGCTGAGCCAGCAGATGCTAGAATAAAGCCCAGTTTTGAACCCCATTGCGATTTTTCTGACATAGTTGAAACTCCAATCTCGTTTTTTAAAATAAGAAAAGGCTACTTGAGTTGTCAAATAGCCTTCTCTCAATGGCTCTTTATGAACCTTCTGTTTGATTGATAGACTTGACTATCCTATCATGTTTTCTAAGGTCTGTCAAGAAAACCATTTTCAAGTTTTCACACCTTTCTCAAAAAGTTAAAAATTTTTCGTAAAAACACTTGACTCTGACCTAAGGGGAGGGGATATACTATGATTGTAAGGAGGAAGTCATGTACCATATAAAAGAAGCTGCGCAGCTTTCAGGTGTCTCTGTCAAGACCCTGCACCACTACGATAAGATAGGACTCTTGGTTCCGTTAAAGTCGGAAAATGGCTATCGAACCTACAGTCAAGAGGATTTGGAACGCCTTCAGGTCATTCTGTATTATAAATATCTAGGTTTTTCTTTAGAAAAAATAGCAGAGCTGTTAAAGGAAGAAAGGACAGATTTATTGCCCCATTTGACTAGGCAGTTGGACTATTTGACTCGAGAAAGGGAACATCTGGATACCTTGATTTCCACCTTGCAAAAAACCATTCAAGAACAAAAAGGAGAAAGAAAAATGACTATTGAGGAAAAATTCACTGGATTTAGCTATCAAGACAATCAAAAATACCACCAAGAAGCGGTAGAGAAGTATGGACAAGAAGTCATGGACCAGGCTCTCGAGCGTCAAAAAGGTCACGAAGACGAGGCTACGACCGCCTTTAACCAAGTTTTTCAAGCTTTAGCTCAAAACCTTAAAAATGGACTAGCTGCAACAGCAGCCGAAAACCAAGAGCAAGCAGCCAAACTCTTGCAAGCCCTTCGTACTTATGGATTTGACTGCTCTATTGAGGTATTTGGCCATATCGGCAAAGGATACGTCTACAACCCAGAGTTTAAGGAAAACATTGACAAGTTTGGTTCTGGAACAGCCCAGTACACATCAGATGTCATTGCTCACTATGTTCAAACTCAGATAACATAAGCATCGCTGGAGATTTGTCCTGCTCCGCTAAAAAAGCTAAATCTTCTGTTTAACTTTTTAGGGAGCAGGTCATTTTAGTTGTTACTTTTTTGAAAAGCATTCTTGTCCCAGACTCTTTACTTTATTACTAAAAGAAAATTCATTTTTAAAGTTTTTGCATTGTCAACTCTGAGTGATTAGTTCGCCTTGATAAAATCAGTAAAAAAAGATATGATAGTAGGAGAAAAATGAGGTTAAGAGTGATGGACAAAAGTAGAATTAAAACAGAAACACAGCAGGTAATTGAAGATGTTTTGGAAAAGGCTGGATTGCGTGAAGGAAGCCTCTTTGTCCTAGGTTTATCCTCTAGCGAAGTTTTAGGTGGCCATATTGGCAAGGAATCCAGCCAAGAAATTGGGGAAATCATTGTGAAGACCATCCTAGATATCCTAGAAGAAAAAGGAATACACCTAGCTGTTCAAGGCTGTGAGCACGTCAATCGTGCCCTCGTTGTTGAACGCCAGGTGGCAGAGCAGTTTGGTCTGGAAATCGTCAGTGTCCTTCCAACTCTTCATGCAGGCGGTTCAGGTCAGCTAGCTGCCTTTAAGTTTATGAAAGACCCTGTTGAGGTGGAGTTCATCATGGCTCATGCGGGAATTGATATCGGAGATACCGCAATTGGCATGCATGTCAAGCATGTGCAGGTTCCGATTCGACCAGTTTTGCGTGAGATTGGTCATGCCCATGTAACCGCTCTAGCTAGTCGTCCCAAACTCATCGGGGGTGCGCGTGCGCAGTATCCAGAAGATTCTATTAGAAAGATATGAGAATGAAAAAAAGAAAAGAACAGTTTCAAAAAAACCTAAAGTATTCTATTCGTAAATTGACTGTTGGAGTTGGTCCTGTAGCAATCGGGGCCTTTCTTGTTGGTGCCAGCTTGTTATTAACTGGTAAAGTCCAAGCAGATGAATTAGCTGAAGTGAATTCAGTCCATTATCGATATTTGGCGGAGCAAGAATTAACCGAGTCTGAAAAAGCCTTGATTCATCATGAAGTTCCTACAGAATTTCAAGATGAAGATATTATTTATGTGGTTTATCGCAAGAAAGCAATTAACAGTCAACAACTTCCCTATACAGGAAGTAAAGAATTTGCTTTAGCAGGTTTTGGTCTTGCAACAGCATCTTTAGCTGTTTTTTTGGTGTCTAAAAAACAGCGTCAGAAAGTTCTTGGAGTGCTTTTGATTGGTTCTCTTGGTGTCAGCAACTTCATTCCTTTTACTACTTTTGCCTTTGAGAATAAAGAATTACTTTCTTACAATCAAACGATCTCGGCCTCCTCAAATGAAGAACTAACGAAAGGTGTGATCGATATTGGAGGATATGAGTATATTGGTTATTTTAAAGGAACTGACACAAAAGTAGCTAGTTTTTCTAAAAAAGGGAAATCTCTAGTCCAAGACAATGCCCCAGATTATACTGGGAAACTTGAAAGTAAAGGTACCCAAGAAGAAGGCAAAGAGGGTCAATCGCTTGTCCAAGACAGTTTGCCAGCGTATACTGGAAAACTTGAAAGCAAGGGTACTCAGGAGTCTGGTAAAGAAGGCGAATCCCTCGTTCAAGATAGTTTGCCAGCGTATACTGGCAAGCTTGAAAGCAAGGGCACTCAAGAAGTAGGTAAAGAAGGTGATTCCCTTATTCAAGACAATTCCCCAGCGTATACTGGCAAGCTTGAAAGCAAGGGCACTCAGGAACCCGGCCAGGAAGGTGACTCCCTTGTTCAAGATAGTTTGCCAGCGTATACTGAAAAGCTTGAAAGTAAAGGCACTCAGGAACCCGGCCAGGAAGGTGACTCCCTTGTTCAAGATAGTTTGCCAGCCTATACTGAGAAACTTGAGAGCAAGGGCACTCAAGAAGTAGGTAAAGAAGGCGAATCCCTCGTTCAAGACAATTCCCCAGCGTATACTGGAAAACTTGAAAGCAAGGGCACTCAAGAGTCTGGTAAAGAAGGTGACTCCCTTATTCAAGACAATTCCCCAGCGTATACTGGCAAGCTTGAAAGCAAGGGCACTCAGGAACCCGGCCAGGAAGGTGACTCCCTTGTTCAAGATAGTTTGCCAGCCTATACTGGAAAACTTGAAAGCAAAGGCACTCAAGAAGTAGGTAAAGAAGGCGAATCCCTCGTTCAAGACAATTCCCCAGCGTATACTGGCAAGCTTGAAAGCAAGGGCACTCAGGAAACTGGTAAGGAAGGTGACTCCCTTGTTCAAGAGCCTCAGGCAGAATATACTGGAAAACTTGAAAATAAGGGCACCCAAGAGGTAGGCCAAGAAGGCGATTCTCTTGTCCAAGATAGTTTACCAGCGTATAGTGGGAAGCTTGAGAGCAAAGGTACTCAGGAAGCTGGCAAAGAGGGTGACTCCCTTGTTCAAGATAGTTTACCAGCGTATACTGAAAAGCTTGAAAGTAAAGGCACTCAGGAAACTGGTAAGGAAGGTCACTCCCTTGTTCAAGAGGACCTTCCAGAATATACAGTAACTGAAGGAATAATTACTAAAGACACAATCGCAGAGATTGACTACCAGACGGAAATCATTGATGATCCTACAAAATACACTGACGAAGAAACAGTGGTTCAAAACGGTGAAAAAGGGATCCAAGTTACCAAAACGACTTATAAAACTGTCGAAGGTGTTGAGACTGACCAAGTTTTAAATACAACAACCACTGTCATCAAAAAACCAGTCACTAAAAAAATAAGTCGTGGTACGAAACCAATAGAAGGCACTCTTGTAGAAGAAAGTCTTGAAAAAATTCCGTTTAAAGAGATAGTCGAAGAAGACGCGCAACTGAAAAAGGGCGATAAAGTTACGGTCCAAGAAGGAAAAGACGGTCAGAAAAAGGTTATCAAAACCTACAAGACCATCAAA
The DNA here is from genome assembly GCF_002096615.1 of Streptococcus oralis subsp. dentisani. GTDB lineage: Bacteria > Bacillota > Bacilli > Lactobacillales > Streptococcaceae > Streptococcus > Streptococcus oralis_U. Next base: position 47,577 of record NZ_NCUX01000025.1, on the reverse strand, counting down.
GGAATCAAGACGCAGGAAGCGCCTGAAATTCTTGAACAGGTCATCGAGTTAGCCCAAGACCGTATTGTTAAACTAGGTACCAAAAACTTCGAAAAGCCAGTATTGACTTTTTCAAGGGTTGATATTCAGGATTTGAAACGCTCATCTCAGATTCACTATAATCTGGAAAATCCAAGTAAGGCAGCGATTAAATCGATCACTTTAACCCTGAAGAAAGGCGACGAAGTCGTGAAAACCATAACGGTTTCACCGAATAACTTGACTGCAACTCTAACAGATTTGCAGTATTACAAGGATTATAAACTCGAAACAAAAATGGTTTATGATCGTGGTGAAGGAAACGAGGAAGAAATTCTCAAAGAAGAATCACTGAGAATTGATTTAAAAAAGATTGAAGTTAAAAATATAAAAGAAACAAGCCTCATAAGTGTTGACGACAATGGCGTGGAAACGGATAGTAGCTTCTTAACCTATGTTCCAAGTGATGTAAGACCTTACTATCTAAAAATTGCTACACGTGATAATAAGATGACGCGTCTTGCGATTGACAAAATTGAAGAAGTGACAGTCGATGGGAAAACGCTTTATAAGGTCACTGCCAAAGCGCCTGACCTCGTTCAGCATACAGATGGTAACCAGCTCAGTGAAGAATACGTCCATTATTTTGCCAAACCAAAAACTCATGAGGAGAATGTATACTACGACTTCAATGAACTTGTAAAAGCTATGCAGGCCAATCCATCTGGTGAATTTAAAATTGGTGCGGACTTGAATGCGGTCAATGTTCCTGCAGCTGGTAAATCATATGTAACGACGAAGTTCCGAGGCAAGCTATCAAGTGTAGACGGTCAACGATACACGATTCATAACTTGGAACGTCCACTATTAGGTGATACCGAAGGCGCCCACATCCATGACCTTAACCTTGGTAAGGTAAACATTCATATGCCATGGGCAAATAGAGTTGCTCCCTTGGCTGCTGTTGTAAAAAACACAACGATCAATAATGTGAAAGTAACGGGTACAGTTGTCGGAAATAATGACGTATCAGGTTTGATCAATAAAATTGATAATAACGGCAGATTAACAAATGTGGCATTCATTGGTAAGCTTCATGCTGGTGGGAATCAAGGCGCCTTTCTTGCTGGAATTGTTGGAGAAAACTGGAAGGGTTCTGTTGAGAAGGCCTATGTTGATGCACAAATAACGGGTAATAAAGCGAAAGTTGCTGGTATCGCCTATTGGTCACAAAATGGTGGGGACAACCATGCAGTTTATCGGGACGGAGCCATTAAAAAATCTGTAGCTAAAGGTACTATCGATGTCAGAGAACCGATTACCGCGGGTGGTGTTGTAGGCAGTACAAATGCCTTGGGTTCCGTTGAAGACACTGTTTCAATGATGAAAGTTAAGAACGGTGAGATTTTCTATGGCTCATCTGATATTGATGATGATCCATATTGGACAGGTGACCGCTTAAACCGAAACTTTGTTGTTACTGGTGTGAGTGAAGGAAAATCTTCATATAGATATTCTAAACAACAGCATCGTATTAAGCCTATTTCGCAAGAAGAAGCAGACAAGAAAATTGCTGCTCTGGGAATCACAGCGAATGAGTATGAAATCAATGAGCCTGTTGTAGATAAATTAAACCGTTTGACACACCGTGAAGACGAGTACAAGGCCATTCAAGACTACAGAGCTGACCGCGAACTTGCTTATCACAATATTGAAAAATTACAACCATTCTATAATAAGGAGTGGATTGTCAATCAGGCTAATAAACTAGATGCTAGCTCAAACTTGGTGACCAAAGAAGTCCTTTCTGTTACTGGTTTGAAAAATGGACAGTTTGTAACAGACTTGTCAGCTATTGATCAGATCATGATTCACTATGCTGATGGTACCAAAGAAGAATTGGCCATCACTGGCAAAGCTGACTCTAATGTAAAACAAGTCAAAGAGTACGAAGTGACCAACCAGAATATCGTTTATACGCCAAATATGCTAGTGAAAGATCGTGCTGGTTTGATTGCAAAGGCAAAAGAAACATTATCCAGTGTGGAGTTGATTTCTCCTGAAGTGCGCGCTCTTATGGACAAGCGGAACAAACCGCAAGAAAACACGGATGAACGAAAAAATGGCTATATTCGCGATTTGTTCTTAGAAGAAAGTTTTGCTGAAGTAAAACAAAATCTTGGAAACTTGGTGAAACAAATTGTTGAAAATGAAGATCATCAACTAAATGATGATGAAGCAGCTCAACGTGCTTTCATTAAGAAAGTTGAAGACAATAAGGCCAACATTATGATGGGGCTTGCTTATTTGAACCAATACTATGGCATTAAATATGATGGTTTGTCGATCAAAGATATTATGATGTTTAAACCAGATTTTTATGGTAAGAACGTGAATGTCTTAGATCGCTTGATCACTATCGGCTCAAAAGAGAACAATCTTAAGGGCGACCAATCCCAAGATGCGTATAGTCGAGTGATTGCAGGTGCTACAGGTAAAGGAAGCCTTCATGAGTTTCTAACATATAACATGAAATTGTTTACAAATGAAACCGATATGAATGTTTGGTTTAAAAAGGCAATTGAAAAGAATGCTTATGTGGTAGAACAGCCATCATTGAACCCCGATTTTGCTCATAAGAAGTATCGTCTGTATGAAGGGATTAATAATGGCGTGCATGGTCGGATGATTTTGCCTCTATTAAACTTGAAGAACTCGCATCTCTTCATGATTTCGACCTATAATACCATTTCTTTTAGTGCTTTTGAAAAATATGGTAAAAATACTGAGGAGGCTCGTGAAGCCTTCAAGAGTGAAATCAATAAGAGAGCAAAAGAGCAGGTGAACTACTTAGACTTTTGGTCAAAATTAGCTGCTGATAATGTACGTAATAAGCTCCTCAAGAGTGAAAATAGTGTTCCAACACCTGTTTGGGACAATCATGATGCGCCGGGTATCGGTTGGGCAAACCGATATGGTCACAAGGATGGGAAACCAGATTATGCTCCGATTCGAGAGTTCTTTGGACGGATCAATAAATATCATGGCTATCAGTATGGATATGGTGCTTACGCTTATATCTTTGCCGCTCCAAATCAGCAAGATGCTGTCTACTTTGTTATGACAGAGTTGATAAGTGATTTTGGTACATCGGCCTTTACGCATGAAACGACTCATGTGAATGATCGTATGGCTTACTATGGTGGTTGGTATCATCGTGAAGGGACGGACTTAGAGTCCTTTGCGCAAGGTATGCTCCAGTCACCATCGTTGACAAATCCAAATGGTGAATACGGTGCCTTAGGTTTGAACATGGCTTATGAACGTCAGAATGATGGCAATCAAATCTACAATTATGATCCAAACAAGTTAAAGAACCGTGAAGAAATTGATCACTATATGAAGAACTATAACGAGGCTCTGATGATGCTGGACCATCTAGAAGCAGATGCAGTTATTCGAAAACACTTGGACGACAACGGCAAGTGGTTCAAGAAGATGGACCGAGAATGGCGTACGAACGCTGAGCGAAACAATCTGAAAGGCGAGCCACATCAATGGGATAAGTTACGTGATTTAACGGATAATGAGAAAAAATTGACGATTACGAACATCAATCAATTGGTTGATCATAACTTCGTTACAAAACATGGTATGCCAGGGAATGGACGTTATCGTTCGGAAGGTTTTGACAGTGCTTACCAAACCGTAAATATGATGTCGGGTATCTTTGGCGGTAATACTAGCAAGAGTACAGTTGGTTCGATTTCATTCAAACATAATGCTTTCCGTATGTGGGGATACTATGGTTATCTTAACGGATTTATTGGTTACGCTTCAAACAAATATAAAGCGGAAGCCAACAAGGAAAACAAAGGGTTGTTGGGTGATGACTTCATTATCAAGAAAGTCTCTAATGGCCAATTTGATACTCTTGAAGCATGGAAGAAACATTGGTATAAAGAAGTCTATGACAAAGCTCAAAACGGCTTCACTACAATCGAAATCAATGGCAGATCTATCTCTACTTATGCTGAGTTGAAGTCCTTATTTGATGAAGCTGTTCAAAAAGACCTAGATAGCATGGAAAATCCAAATATAAAGAATCATTATAAAAACACTGAAGACCTTAAATGGAAGGTTTACAAACAGCTTCTTCAAAAATCAGATGGATTCTCTGGAGATTTATTCGCCAAAGCATCGTTATAAAGTCGAAATGACTAAAAAGGTGGATCAGCTTAAGCTGCATCTGCCTTTTTGTGCTATACTTAAGATATGCATAGAAAAACAGTGATTGATTTTAGGGCTTTGGGCGAGAGATACACCTTTACCCAGCCGATCAAAGAGTTAAAAACGAGAGATTTATCAGAAGTGGCGGACTTGCTGGCACAAGTAGAAAGCTACCAAGAACAGGGCTATTATGTGGTGGGCTATATCAGCTATGAGGCTGCACCTGCTTTTGAGGAGAAATTAGCAGTTCATAAAGCTCCTTTACTTGCAGAGTATCTGCTATATTTTACAGTTCATGATAGGGTAGAAACATCGCCTATTCCTCTGACTTATGAGGAAGCAGATCTGCCTTCAAAGTGGCAGGAAGAAACATCTGCAGAGAACTATGAAAAGGCCATTGCCCAGGTTCACCATCATTTGCGTCAGGGGGACACCTATCAGGTCAATTACACTGTCCAACTCAAGCAAGATTTAAGTGCCAATCCTTTTGCCATCTACAATCGCATGGTGGTAGAGCAGGAGGCGGGCTACAATGCCTATGTTGAACACGATGAGATGGCAGTGATTTCCATGAGCCCAGAGCTCTTTTTTGAGCAAAATGACCGAGAATTAACGACTCGTCCAATGAAGGGAACAACCCAGCGGGGAGTGACTGACAAAGAAGATCTAGAGCAGGCCAGTTGGCTAGAACAGGATCCTAAAAATCGCTCTGAAAATATGATGATTGTGGATCTTTTACGCAATGATATGAACCGTATTTCTGAAGTTGGAAGTGAACATGTGGAACGTCTTTGTCAAGTGGAGCAGTATTCGACTGTTTGGCAGATGACTTCGACCATCAAGAGTCAGTTACGAGCAGATGTGGACTTGATTGCCATTTTTCGCTCTCTCTTTCCTTGTGGTTCCATAACGGGTGCACCCAAAATTGCGACCATGGAAATCATCAAGAAATTGGAGCCCCAACCCAGAGGAGTTTACTGCGGAACGATTGGTCTCTTGCTTCCAAATGGACAACGGATTTTCAATGTTGCCATTCGGACCATTCAACTGCATCAAGGGAAAGCCGTCTATGGAGTTGGCGGAGGGATTACTTGGGATAGTACTTGGGAATCTGAATACCGTGAAGTTCATCAAAAGGCGGCAGTGCTTTATCGTAAACAAGCACGTTTCCAATTGATTACTACAGGGAAAATCAGCCAGAAGAGCTTGCTGTTTGAAGAGCAACATTTGGAAAGACTGACAAAGGCGAGTCGTTATTTTGCCTATCCTTTTGATCCGAAAAACCTGAGACAAAAGATAGAGGCAGAGTGCCGAGCTTGTGATTCCCACCAGGACTACCGTTTGCGAATCAGCCTTAGCAAGTCTGGAGAGATAGAACTCAGTCGCCAAATCTTAACACCCCTTAGTCCAAGTTTCTGCAAAGCCAAACTTTGTCAGCAAGAAGCAGATTCGAATCAATCATTTACCTACTTTAAAACAACTCATAGACCACACTTAACTCTAGGGAAACAGGAAATCATTTACCATAATGCAGCTGGAGAATTGCTGGAAACCTCTATTGGAAATCTGGTCTTAAAAATTAATGGTAAACTCTACACACCGCCTATCAGTCTAGGGATTTTGCCAGGAATTTACCGCCAGCATTTGCTAGAAACAGGACAGGTAGAGGAAAAAGTCTTGACTGTGGCAGACTTAGCCCAAGCAGAAGCTATCTATGGCTGTAATGCAGTCAGAGGCTTGTATGAGTTGGAAGTGATATAACTATGGATTTTTCAATTAAGTTTTAGATTTATTTCTGAATATTTAATATTTGATTTGAAAGCAAAATAAAGTATATGGTATACTATAGGTATAAATCATTAAAATAATGGAGATTTTTATGAAAAAATCAAAAAAAATTTTAGTAACCAGCTTAGCAACTGCAACACTGGGACTTATTTCATTTGCAGATACAACTGAAGCCTTTCCTTTTTCGGCTCAGCATGTTTCTGCTCAAGAAAAGGATGTATCTAAAAACGGTAAGATTGTAAAAGAGAATACAACTTCGGCGCCAAATCAAGCTGAGAAACCGAAAACACCAGCGCAAAATCCTGCTGAGAAATCGAAAACACCAGCGCAAAATCCTGCTGAGAAATCGAAAACACCAGCGCAAAATCCTGCTGAGAAATCGAAAACACCAGCGCAAAATCCTGCTGAGAAATCGAAAACACCAGCGCAAAATCCTGCTGAGAAATCGAAAACACCAGCGCAAAATCCTGCTGAGAAATCGAAAACACCAGCGCAAAATCCTGCTGAGAAATCGAAAACACCAGCGCAAAATCCTGCTGAGAAACCGAAAACACCAGCACCAAAACCTGCTGATAAACCAAAAACACCAGCACCAAAACCCGCGCCGAAGCCGGCACCAAAACCTACGCCGAAGCCAGCACCGAAACCAGAACCAAAACCCGCGCCGAAGCCGGCACCAAAACCCGCGCCGAAGCCAGCACCAAAACCCGCGCCGAAGCCAGCACCGAAACCCGCGCCGAAGCCGGCACCAAAACCCGCACCGAAGCCGGCACCAAAACCCGTGCCGAAGCCAGCACCAAAACCCGCGCCGAAGCCAGCACCGAAACCCGCGCTGAAGCCGGCACCAAAACCGACTGAAAAAGCTAAAGAAACAACTCCTAAACAGGATAAATCACAATCTAAAGTTCAGTCTGGCTGGGTAGGAAATTACTACCTCAAATCAGATGGAAAGAGGGCTAAAAATGAATGGGTAGATGGTGGTCGTTATTATGTTAATTCTGATGGAAAAAAGGTTAAAAGTGACTGGATTTATGATAAAAAGCATGGTTCCTATTATTATCTAACAGCAGAAGGAAGCTCTGCTCGCAATAAATGGGTAGGAAATTCTTATCTCAAATCAGATGGAAAGATGGCCAAGAATGAATGGGTAGATGGTGGCCGTTACTATGTTGATTCTGAAGGCAAAATGGTAAGGGACAAATGGGTAGATGGTGGCCGTTACTATGTAGGATACGATGGTGTGCGGCAACCAAAACCAGCAGATGGGAACCAGTACAATGCTGCCTTAAGGAGAGCGAAAAGCTATAATTCGTGGGCAAATATGTCAAAAAAAGCTCTCTATGACCAATTAATGTTTCATGGTTTTTCAAGTTCAGCAGTGCAGTATGCCATCGATCACTTGAATGCAGATTACAAAGCAAATGCCTTAGCTAAAGCAAGAGAATACCGAAAATATAGTAATATCTCAAAAACTGAAATTTATGACAGGCTAACTTCTTCTTGGATTGGAAAATTTACAAAAGAAGAAGCAAACTATGCCATTCAAAAACTTAATCTACCATCAGAAGGCAGCCATGTTCGCAATAAATGGGTAGGAGCTTATTATTATAAACCGGATGGTAAGATGGCCAAGAATGAATGGGTAGATGGCGGTCGTTACTATGTTGATTCTGAAGGCAAAATGGTAAGGGACAAATGGGTAGATGGTGGTCGTTACTATGTAGGATACGATGGTGTGCGGCAACCAAAACCAGCAGATGGGAACCAGTACAATGCTGCTTTAAGGAGAGCGAAAAGCTATAATTCGTGGGCAAATATGTCAAAAAAAGCTCTCTATGACCAATTAATGTTTCATGGTTTTTCAAGTTCAGCAGTGCAGTATGCCATCGATCACTTGAATGCAGATTATAAGGCAAATGCCTTAGCTAAAGCAAGAGAATATCGAAAATATAGTAATATCTCAAAAACTGAAATTTATGACAGGCTAACTTCTTCTTGGATTGGAAAATTTACAAAAGAAGAAGCAAACTATGCCATTCAACATCTAGGGGATAAATAGTTATTAATTATAAAATGTAACTTTTTCATGCAAACCTTTGCACAAATCTAATGATTTTGTTATACTATATCTGTAAGCATTTTCAATTAAAAAGGAGAAGACGATGAGTCAAAAGATTATTGGGATTGACCTTGGTGGTACATCTATCAAGTTTGCAATTTTAACTCAAGAGGGAGAAATCCAAGAAAAATGGTCTATCAAGACTAATATTTTGGATGAAGGAAGCCATATTGTAGATGATATGATTGAATCTATTCAACATCGTTTGGACTTGCTTGGATTGTCAGCCACAGACTTCCGAGGGATTGGGATGGGATCACCTGGTGTGGTTGACCGTGAAAAAGGAACTGTTATCGGTGCCTACAACCTCAACTGGAAAACCCTTCAACCAATTAAAGAAAAGATTGAAAAAGCCTTGGGTATTCCATTCTTCATTGATAATGATGCCAACGTAGCTGCTCTTGGTGAGCGCTGGATGGGTGCTGGTGACAACCAACCGGACGTTGTCTTTATGACACTTGGTACCGGTGTTGGTGGTGGTATCGTCGCTGAAGGAAAACTGCTCCACGGTGTTGCTGGTGCGGCAGGAGAGCTTGGTCACATCACTGTTGACTTTGACCAACCAATCGCATGTACCTGTGGTAAGAAGGGTTGTCTTGAGACAGTTGCTTCTGCAACAGGGATTGTCAACTTGACTCGTCGATATGCAGATGAATACGAAGGCGATGCAGCCTTGAAACGCTTGATTGATGACGGCGAAGAAGTAACTGCCAAAACTGTCTTTGACCTTGCAAAAGAAGGGGACGACCTTGCCTTGATCGTTTACCGTAACTTCTCACGTTACTTGGGAATCGCTTGTGCTAATATCGGCTCAATCCTCAACCCATCAACTATCGTTATCGGTGGTGGAGTTTCAGCTGCAGGAGAATTCCTTCTCCAAGGTGTTCAAAAAGTCTATGATGAAAATACCTTCCCTCAAGTACGCACATCTACAAAATTGGCTCTTGCAACTCTAGGAAATGATGCTGGAGTTATCGGGGCAGCATCACTTGTATTGCAATAAGATAAAATGATTATAGAGCTTGGTGTTTATCAAGCTCTTTTTTAAAAATCGAATAAAACGGAATAGGTTTAAATTTGGGGAAGGAGTCGCTAGATGAACACATCAAAACAACCCATGCTTGAATTAGCATTGTCTATTGCTACGGAAGCTCATAAAGGGCAATTTGATAAGGCAGGAGTAGATTATGTAGAACATCCAATTTATGTAGCAAGCCAAGTTGATACTGAAGAAGAAAAAGCAGTTGCTTTACTACATGATGTCATTGAGGACAGTCCTTTTACGGCTGAAGAACTATTACTAGCTGGTTTACTAGAAACAGTAGTTACTGCTGTTCAGATTTTGTCAAAGAAAAAGGGGCAAGACTATCAAACCTATCTAGAAAATGTGAAATCTAATCCCCTAGCACGCGTTGTCAAATTAGCAGATTTGAAGCATAATTCGGATTTATCGAGACTGAGTTCTGTTACTGACAAGGATTTGGAACGATTAGAAAAATATAAAAAGGCCATCGATTATCTGAGTATGTAGAAAAGATTTTTTATGCTATACTAGTTAAGAATAAAAGTTGAGGTGAGAGTAAATGACAAAAGCTGATACGATTTTTAAAGAGAATATTGAACGAATCCTCAAAGACGGCGTCTTTTCTGAACAAGCACGTCCTAAGTATAAGGATGGGACAGTTGCCAACTCCAAGTACGTAACGGGTTCCTTTGCCGAGTATGATTTGTCTAAGGGCGAATTTCCTATCACAACCCTACGTCCCATTGCAATCAAATCTGCCATCAAGGAAGTACTCTGGATTTACCAAGATCAGTCTAATAGCCTAGATGTTCTCAATGATAAGTACAATGTTCACTACTGGAATGACTGGGAAGTGGGAGATACGGGAACCATCGGTGAACGCTATGGGGCGGTCGTTAAGAAACACGATATCATTAATAAGATTCTCAAGCAGTTGGAAGCCAATCCCTGGAACCGCCGCAATATCATCTCACTCTGGGATTATCAAGCTTTTGAGGAGACAGACGGCCTCCTTCCATGCGCCTTTCAGACCATGTTTGATGTCCGTCGAGTAGATGGGGAAATCTATCTGGATGCGACCTTGACCCAGCGCTCTAATGATATGCTGGTGGCCCACCATATCAATGCCATGCAGTATGTGGCTCTTCAAATGATGATTGCCAAGCATTTTGGCTGGAAGGTTGGGAAGTTTTTCTATTTTATCAACAACCTCCATATCTATGATAATCAGTTTGAACAAGCAGAGGAATTGCTCCGCCGTGAGCCGTCAAACTGCCAACCACGCTTGGTTTTAAATGTTCCTGATGGGACCAATTTCTTTGATATCAAAGCGGAAGATTTTGAGTTAGTTGACTATGATCCAGTCAAGCCACAGTTGAAGTTTGATTTGGCTATTTAATACTCTTCGAAAATCTCTTCAAACCACGTCAGCGTCGCATTACCGTAGGTATGGTGACTGACTTCGTCAGTTCTATCCACAACCTCAAAATAGTGTTTTGAGCTGACTTCGTCAGTCTTATCTACAACCTCAAAGCAGTGCTTTGAGCAACCTGCGGCTAGCTTCCTAGTTTGCTCTTTGATTTTCATTGAGTATAAAAGAAAATAAAAAGAAGTTGAGAAATCTCAACTTCTTTTGTTGCTTAATGTGATACGCGGCGGCGAGCTGCTTTTTTACGGTTTTCCTCGATGAAAGCTGCTTTTTGCTCTTCTGGCTCAATCACTTTCTTTTTAATTGCATATACTGCACCTGCAACGGCAGCGACAGTTCCTGCGACACCTGTTACAAGACCTTTAGCGAATCCTTTAGCCATGAGTCTTCCTCCTTTATCTTCCCAATCAGCCAGGCTCCTCAAGGGGTAGCATTTTTCTGACTGACCTTTTTGTGATATAATAATAGTAACGAAAAAATGGAAATTTTTCAAGGAAAAAAGATGAAAACAAAAATAATTGTGATTGTTGGACCGACTGCTGTTGGGAAGACAGCCCTTGCTATTGAAGTGGCCAAGCGCTTTGGTGGAGAGGTGGTCAGTGGTGACAGTCAGCAAGTATACAGAGGGTTGGATATTGGGACGGCCAAGGCTAGCCCAGAGGAGCAAGCTTCTGTTCCTCATCATTTGATTGATGTCAGAGAGGTGACCGAGTCTTACTCGGCTTTTGATTTTGTTTCAGAAGCTAAGAAGGCTATTGAGGATATTCAAAGCCGTGGCAAGCTAGCCATTATCGCTGGTGGGACTGGGCTTTATATCCAGAGCTTGCTGGAAGGCTATCATCTAGGTGGGGAAACACCTCATGAGGAGATTGTAGCCTATCGGGCTAGTTTGGAGCCTTATTCGGATGAGGAGTTAGCCCATCTCGTGGAGCAAGCAGGCCTTGAAATTCCCCAGTTCAACCGTCGTCGTGCCATGCGAGCCTTGGAGATTGCCCATTTTGGTCAGGATTTGGAAAATCAGGAAAGTCCTTATGAACCACTGATTATCTGCTTGGATGATGAACGTAGTCAGCTTTATGAACGCATCAACCACCGAGTGGATTTGATGTTTGAGGCTGGCCTTTTGGATGAGGCTAAGTGGCTCTTTGACCATTATCCAGATGTGCAGGCAGCCAAAGGCATTGGCTACAAGGAACTCTTTCCTTACTTCCGTGGGGAGCAGACCTTGGAGGAAGCTTGTGAGAGTCTCAAACAGGCGACTCGCCGTTTTGCCAAGCGTCAGTTGACCTGGTTCCGTAATCGCATGCAGGTCACCTTTTATCAGATAGGAGAGCCTGGAGTTCAAGACCGCATTTTAAGCCAGATTGAGGAGTTTTTAGATGATTGAAACGGAGAAAAAAGAGGAACGAGTCCTGCTAATTGGTGTGGAATTGCAGGGCATGGACAATTTTGACCTCTCCATGGAAGAATTGGCCAGCCTGGCTAAGACAGCAGGGGCAGTCGTTATAGATAGCTACAGACAAAAACGGGAAAAGTATGACTCCAAGACCTTCGTTGGTTCTGGTAAGTTGGAAGAGATTGCGCGGATGGTGGATGCAGAAGAAATTACTACTGTCATTGTCAATAATCGCTTGACTCCACGGCAAAATGTCAATCTAGAGGAAGTTCTGGGTGTCAAGGTTATTGACCGTATGCAGTTGATTTTGGATATCTTTGCCATGCGGGCTCGAAGCCATGAAGGAAAACTCCAAGTGCACCTAGCCCAGCTCAAATATCTCTTACCTCGCTTGGTTGGTCAGGGGATCATGCTTAGCCGTCAGGCAGGGGGAATTGGTTCCCGTGGACCTGGTGAAAGTCAGCTGGAACTGAACCGACGTAGTGTTCGAAACCAAATTACGGATATCGAGAGACAGCTCAAGGTGGTTGAGAAAAATCGGGCGACAGTCAGAGAAAAACGTCTGGAGTCAAGTACCTTTAAGATTGGTTTGATTGGCTACACCAATGCTGGGAAATCAACCATCATGAACACTTTGACCAGTAAGAACCAGTATGAGGCTGATGAATTGTTTGCGACTCTGGATGCGACGACAAAGAGCATCCATCTGGGGGGTAATCTACAGGTGACTTTGACTGATACGGTTGGGTTTATCCAAGATTTGCCGACTGAATTGGTGTCCAGTTTTAAGTCAACCTTGGAAGAAAGCAAGCATGTGGATCTTCTGGTTCATGTCATCGATGCCAGCAATCCTTATCACGAGGAGCATGAAAAAACGGTTCTGTCCATCATGAAAGACTTGGATATGGAGGATATTCCTCGCCTGACCCTTTATAATAAAGCGGATTTGGTGGAGGATTTCACGCCTACTCAAACGCCTTATGCCCTCATTTCTGCCAAGTCTGAGGATAGTCGTGAAAACTTGCAAGCATTATTGCTAGATAAGATTAAGGAAATTTTTGAAGCATTTACTCTGCGCGTGCCCTTTTCTAAGTCTTACAAGATTCATGATTTGGAAAGTGTAGCGATTATTGAAGAACGTGATTATCAAGAGGATGGAGAAGTGATCACAGGCTACATTTCGGAGAAAAATAAATGGAGGTTAGAAGAATTTTATGACTGATATCAAAACTTTGGCTCTAAAATATGGGGGCTATACGAGTCTAGACAAGGTCTATCTGGATCAGCTTCTAGCTGGTAAAACAGAGCAGGAGCAATTGGCACTTATTACTCCTCCTCCGAGTGTAGTCAATGCTTACTTTGCTGAACTCTACCAGAAAAAGAGTCCTGAAGCTGCGACGGATTATTTTGCAGAACTCAGTCAGGAACTGAACCTCTACAATGCTGAGCCAAGTTTCATTCTAGAAAGCAAGCCCTTTATTCGTCTTAATTTATCTGGTAAATCTTTTGGATTCTGCTATGAGAGTGAGGGGCTGGGGCGGATTTTCTCTGAAAATACAGAAGTTATTTCAGAAGACTTGCTATTTGAGATTGCGCAAATTTTCCCCCATCAACTCGTCTTTGAAGAGCCCGGAAAGATTTACATGAAAGCTGTCGGAGATGAGGAAGTTGTTAGTGTAGAAAATCTCACAGCTTTGACGGATTTGGAAAGTTTAGCAGATGGCCGCAAGCGTCTCAAAGGTTATAGTCAAGACGATTTGCTTCAAGAGTCTAAAGCTTTTACTGGTAAGCGCTATTTCCGATCGGAAAATCGCACAGCCATGTTATATATTGATTAATTAGAAAGTATCGAATGGATATTCAATTTTTAGGAACAGGGGCAGGTCAGCCCTCTAAAGCCCGCAATGTTTCAAGTCTCGCCCTGAAACTCTTGGATGAGATTAACGAAGTTTGGCTCTTTGACTGTGGAGAAGGAACGCAAAATCGCATTCTGGAAACCACGATTCGACCACGGAAGGTCAGCAAAATCTTTATCACTCACCTGCACGGAGACCACATCTTTGGATTGCCAGGATTTCTCTCTAGCCGTGCCTTTCAGGCCAATGAAGAGCAGACAGATTTGGAAATCTATGGACCTCAAGGGATCAAGTCCTTTGTCTTAACCAGCCTTCGTGTGTCAGGTTCTCGTCTGCCTTACCGCATTCATTTTCATGAGTTTGACCAAGATTCTCTAGGGAAAATCCTTGAGACCGATAAATTCACTGTGTATGCAGAGGAGCTGGACCACACGATTTTCTGTGTTGGCTATCGCGTTATGCAAAAGGACCTAGAAGGTACCTTGGATGCTGAAAAACTCAAAGCTGCAGGTGTGCCATTTGGACCTCTCTTTGGAAAAATCAAAAATGGTCAGGATGTTGTCCTAGAAGACGGAACTGAAATCAAGGCGACAGACTATATCTCAGCTCCCCGTCCAGGTAAGATTATCACTATTCTTGGTGATACCCGAAAAACCAATGCCAGCGTGCGTCTAGGCATCAATGCTGATATCCTAGTCCATGAGTCAACTTATGGAAAGGGCGATGAGAAAATTGCCCGTAACCATGGTCACTCAACCAATATGCAGGCAGCGCAAGTAGCTGCAGAAGCAGGAGCCAAACGCCTTTTGCTCAATCATATCAGCGCCCGCTTCCTCTCAAAAGATATCAGCCAGCTCAAGAAAGATGCGGCTACTGTTTTTGAAAATGTCCATGTGGTCAAAGACTTGGAAGAAGTGGAAATTTAGAAGATTGAGAAAGGATAAGTATGCGTACTATTCTGATTACCGGAGCAAGCGGTGGCTTAGCCCAAGAAATGGTCAAACTCTTGCCAAATGACCAACTCATCTTACTAGGTAGAAACAAGGAAAAACTGTCGGAGCTATATGGAAATCATCCCCATGTAGAATTGATTGAAATCGATATTACTGATGACTCAGCCCTAGAAATTCTGGTAGCTGACCTCTATCTCCGCTATGACAAGATCGATGTCTTGGTCAACAACGCGGGCTATGGGATTTTTGAAGATTTTGACCAGATTTCTGACAAAGACATTCACCAGATGTTTGAGGTCAATACCTTTGCCCTAATGAACTTGTCTCGTCGCCTTGCATCTCGAATGAAGAAAAGCCGAAAGGGGCATATTATCAATATCGTCAGTATGGCAGGCTTGATAGCTACTGGCAAATCCAGTCTCTACTCAGCGACAAAGTTTGCAGCGATTGGATTTTCAAACGCTCTGCGCCTCGAACTTATGCCCTGTGGTGTTTATGTAACAACAGTCAATCCAGGTCCAATCCGAACAGAATTTTTTGACCAGGCAGACCCAGATGGCAGCTACCTCAAGTCTGTTGATCGATTTCTCTTAGAACCAGATGTGGTTGCTAAAAAAATCGTCAAGACCATAGGAAAAAACAAACGAGAACTCAATCTTCCACTTTTGCTCAATTTAGCCCACAAATTTTATAGCCTCTTTCCTAAACTAGCTGATAAGTTGGCAGGGGGAATCTTTAATTATAAGTAAAAAAGTTCCTTACAAAAGGAACTTTTTTATAATATTTAACTGAGTGTCAAGAAATGTTTGATTTTGTTTTAAAACTACATTCATATTTTTAAAATCCTCTACAAATTTTAGAAAAAACAATCAAAATTATGATTTTTTATGTTTAGGTGTTGAAATTCCCTATATTATTTTATAAAATAAGAGTAAAAGGCTATGAAAAAGTAATACGCTTATAAGAAAAAATGGAAGCGGTTACTAAAGGAGGATTTTATGAAAAAAGGCCATTGGAATCGTAAAAGAGTCTACAGTATTCGTAAGTTTGCTGTAGGCACTTGCTCTGTCATGATTGGAACCTGTGCGGTTCTATTTGGAGGAAGTGTCGTTGGAGAATCACCAGTTTTCGCGGATGAAACTCCTATTACTCACACTGTGGAAAGTCCGGCAGTGGAGGAAAAAGAAAATCAAGCTGTAGCAGAGCACAAGGATGCTGCAAGTATTGACCAAAGTCAAGCTGCACCAATTGAAGCAAGCAAACCAGAGGTGAAAGAAGATGAACCTGTAGCTTCAAAAGAGGAGAAAGCATCTCTAAAACCTGAAGAAACTGCTCCAAAGGTAGAATCTCAAGCTTCAAGTCAAGAAAAGCCTGTCAAGGAAGAGTTGAAAGCTGCGACAAATGAAGAAGTGAATCAAATGATTGAAGATAGAAAAGTGAATTTTAATCAAAATTGGCACTTTAAGCTCAACGCAAACCCCAAAGAAGCTGTGAAATCAGATGCCGATATATCAACATGGCAAAAATTGGATCTCCCACACGACTGGAGTATCTTTAACGATTTTGACCATCAGTCACCTGCCCAAAACGAGGGGGGACAGCTCAATGGTGGTGAAGCTTGGTATCGCAAGACCTTTAAACTTGATGAAAAAGATCTCAAGAAAAATGTTCGTGTCACCTTTGATGGTGTCTATATGGACTCTCAAGTCTATGTCAATGGCCAGTTAGTGGGGCATTATCCAAATGGTTATAATCAGTTCTCATACGATATCACCAAATATCTTCACAAAGATGGTCGTGAGAATGTAATTGCTGTCCATGCAGTCAACAAACAGCCAAGTAGCCGTTGGTACTCAGGTAGTGGTATCTACCGTGATGTGACCTTACAAGTGACAGATAAGGTTCATGTTGAGAAAAATGGGACAACCATCCTAACGCCAAAACTTGAAGAACAGCAACACGGCAAGGTTGAAACTCATGTAGCCAGCAAAATCGTCAATACAGATGATAAAGACCATGAACTTGTGGCAGAATATCAAATCGTTGAACGTGGTGGTCAGGCTGTAACAGGCGTGGTTCGTACAGCAAGTCGTACCTTGAAAGCACATGAATCAACAAGCCTTGATGCGATTTTAGAAGTTGAACAACCAAAACTCTGGACAGTTTTAAATGACAAACCTGCCTTGTATGAACTGGTTACGCGTGTTTACCGTGACGGTCAATTGGTTGATGCTAAGAAGGATTTGTTTGGTTACCGTTACTATCACTGGACTCCAAATGAAGGTTTCTCTTTGAATGGTGAACGCATTAAATTCCATGGTGTTTCCTTGCACCATGACCACGGAGCACTTGGAGCAGAAGAAAACTATAAGGCAGAATACCGTCGTCTCAAACAAATGAAGGAGATGGGCGTTAATGCCATCCGTACAACTCATAACCCTGCAAGTCCACAGACCTTGCAAATCGCAGCAGAACTTGGTTTGCTCGTTCAGGAAGAAGCCTTTGATACTTGGTATAATGGCAAGAAACCTTATGACTACGGGCGTTTCTTTGAAAAAGACGCCACTCACCCAGAAGCCAGAAAAGGTGAAAAATGGTCTGACTACGATCTTCGTACCATGGTCGAAAGAGACAAAAATAACCCAGCTGTCTTCATGTGGTCTATAGGGAATGAAATCGGTGAAGCTAACGGTAATGCTCACTCTCTTGCAACGGTTAAACGCTTAGTAAAAGTGATTAAAGATGTTGATACTACACGTTATGTTACCATGGGAGCAGATAAGTTCCGCTTTGGTGATGGTAGCGGTGATCATGAGAAAATTGCTAATGAACTGGATGCAGTTGGTTTCAACTACTCAGAAGATAACTACAAGAAACTTCGTGCGAAACATCCAAAATGGTTGATTTACGGTTCAGAAACATCTTCAGCAACCCGTACACGTGGTAGCTATTATCGCCCTGAAAGTGAATTGAAACATAGTAACGGACCTGAACGTCATTACGAACAGTCTGACTATGGTAATGACCGAGTTGGCTGGGGTAAAACGGCGACAGATTCATGGACTTTTGACCGTGACAACGCTGGCTATGCTGGACAGTTTATCTGGACAGGTACGGACTATATCGGTGAACCTACACCATGGCACAACCAAAACCAAACTCCCGTTAAGAGCTCTTACTTTGGTATCGTAGATACAGCCGGTATTCCAAAACATGACTTTTATCTCTACCAAAGCCAATGGGTTTCTGCTAAGAAGAAACCAATGGTTCACCTCCTTCCTCATTGGAACTGGGAAAATAGAGAATTGGCATCGAAGGTTGAAGATTCAGACGGAAAAATCCCAGTTCGTGCGTACTCAAACGCTACAAGCGTTGAATTGTTCTTGAACGGTCAATCTCTCGGTGTTAAAAAGTTCAACAAAAAACAAACTAGTGATGGCCGTACCTACCAAGAGGGTGCCAATGCTAAGGAACTCTATCTTGAGTGGAAGGTTGCTTACCAACCAGGTACTTTGGAAGCTGTAGCTCGCGATGAAGCTGGAAAAGAAATTGCTCGTGACAAGATTACCACTGCAGGTCAACCAGCAGGTGTTCGTCTTGTCAAGGAAGAACACGCAATCGCAGCAGATGGAAAAGACTTGACCTACATCTACTACGAAATCGTTGACAGTCAAGGAAATGTGGTGCCAACTGCCAATAATTTGGTTCGTTTCCAATTGCATGGACAAGGTCAACTGGTCGGTGTCGATAATGGGGAACAAGCCAGCCGTGAACGCTATAAGGCGCAAGCAGATGGTTCTTGGATTCGCAGAGCCTTTAACGGTAAAGGGGTTGCCATTGTCAAATCAACTGAACAAGCAGGCAAATTCACGCTGACAGCTCATTCAGATCTCTTGAAATCTGGTCAAGTAACAGTCTTTACTGGTAAGAAAGAAGGACAAGAAAAGACAGTTCTAGGAACAGAGGTACCAAAAGTACGTACTGTTATCGAGAAAGAACCAAAAATGCCGAAGACCGTCGCTTTTGTCTATAGTGATGGCAGTCGTGAAAAACGTCCAGTAACATGGTCTTCTGTTGATGTGAGCCAAGCTGGAGTTGTGACAGTTAAAGGCATGGCAGACGGACGTGAAGTAGAGGCTCGTGTTGAGGTTCTAGCAATTGCGAAAGAACTACCAACAGTTAAACGTGTTGCCCCAGGAACAGATTTGAATGCTGTTGATAAATACGTTTCTATCACTGTAACAGATGGAAGCGTTCAAGAATACGAAGTGGATAAGTGGGAGATTGCGGAAGCAGATAAAGCCAAACTCTCAGTCGCAGGATCACGTATTCAAATGACTGGCCAACTAGGAGGCGAAACCGTTCATGCTACCCTTGTGGTAGAAGAAGGCAATCCTGCAGCACCTGTAGTGCCAAATGTAAGTGTTGGTGGTGAAGCCGTTACAGGCCTAACTAGTCAACATCCAATGCAATACCGCACTCTTGCTTATGGTGCCCAATTGCCAGAAGTCACAGCAAGTGCTGAAAATGCAACTGTTACAGTCCTTCAAGCAAGTGCAGCAAACGGTATGCGTGCAAGCATCTATGTTCAACCAAAAGATGGTGGTCCTCTTCAAACTTATGCGATTCAATTCCTTGAAGAAGCACCAAAAATTGACCACTTGAGCCTACAAGTAGAACAAGTTGACGGTCTTAAGGAAGACCAAACAGTGAAATTGTCTGTTCTCGCTCACTATCAAGATGGAACACAAGCTGTATTACCAGCGGATAAGGTGAACTTCTCTACAAGTGGTGAAGGGGAAGTCGCAGTTCGTAAAGGAATGCTTGAGTTACATAAGCCAGGAGCAGTCACTCTCAAAGCGGAATATGAGGGGGCTAAAGGCCAAGTTGAACTCACTATCCAAGCCAACACTGAGAAGAAGATTGCGCAATCTATCCGTCCTGTAAATGTAGTCACAGATTTGCATCAGGAACCAAGTCTTCCATCAACAGTAACTGTTGAGTATGACAAAGGTTTCCCTAAAGCCCACAAAGTCACTTGGCAAGCCATTCCAAAAGAAAAACTCGACCACTATCAAACCTTTGAAGTTCTAGGTAAAGTTGAAGGTCTTGATCTTGAAGCGCGTGCTAAAGTATCTGTAGAAGGCATCGTTTCAGTTGAAGAAGTTAGTGTGACAACTCCAATCGCAGAAGCGCCACAATTACCAGAAAGTGTTCGTACCTACGATTCAAATGGTCACGTTTCATCAGCTAAGGTTACTTGGGATGCGATTCGTCCAGAGCAATACGCCAAGGAAGGTGTCTTTACAGTTAATGGTCGCCTAGAAGGTACGCAATTAACAACTAAACTTCATGTTCGCGTATCTGCTCAAACTGAGAAGGGGGCAAATATTTCTGACCAATGGACCGGCTCAGAATTGCCACTTGCCTTTGCTTCAGACTCAAATCCGAGCGACCCTGTTTCAAACGTCAACGATAAATTGATTTCCTTTAATGACCGCCCAGCCAACCGTTGGACAAACTGGAACCGTAGTAATCCAGAAGCTTCAGTTGGTGTTCTATTTGGAGATTCAGGTATCTTGAGCAAACGTTCCGTTGATAATCTAAGTGTCGGATTCCACGAAGACCATGGAGTCGGTGCACCGAAGTCTTATGTGATTGAGTATTATGTTGGTAAGACTGTTCCAACAGCACCTAAAAACCCTAGCTTTGTAGGCAATGAAGAACATGTCTTTAACGATCCAGCTAACTGGAAACCAGTTACCAATCTAAAAGCCCCTACTCAACTCAAGGCTGGAGAAATGAATCACTTTAGCTTTGATAAAGTTGAAACCTATGCTGTTCGCATTCGCATGGTGAAAGCAGATAACAAGCGTGGAACTTCTATCACAGAGGTACAAATCTTTGCGAAACAAGTCGCAGCAGCTAAACAAGGACAAACAAGAATTAAAGTTGACGGTAAAGACTTAACAAACTTCAACCCTGATTTGACAGACTACTACCTTGAGTCTGTAAATGGAAAAGTTCCCACAGTAACAGCAAGTGTTAGCAATAATGGCCTTGCAACGGTCGTTCCAAGCGTTCGTGAAGGTGAGCCGGTTCGTGTCATCGCGAAAGCTGAAAATGGCGACATCCTAGGAGAATACCGTATGCACTTCACTAAGGATAAAGACTTGCTCTCTCGTAAACCAGTTGCTGCGGTTAAACAAGCTCGCTTGTTGCAACTAGGGCAACCACTTGAATTGCCAACTAAGGTTCCTGTTTACTTCACAGGTAAAGACGGTTACGAAACAAAAGACTTGGCAGTGGAATGGGAAGAAGTTCCAGCAGAAAATATGACTAAAGCAGGTCAATTTACCGTTCGAGGTCGTGTCCTTGGTAGTGACCTCGTTGCTGAGTTCACTGTACGAGTGACAGACAAACTTGGTGAGGCTCTCTCAAACAACCCTAACTATGATGAAAACAGTAACCAAGCCTTTGCTTCTGCAACCAATGATACTGATCCAAGTTCACATGATCGTGTAGACTATATCAATGATGGAGACCACAATGAAAATCGCCGTTGGACAAACTGGTCTCCAACACCATCTTCTAATCCAGAAGTATCAACAGGTGTTATTTTCCGTGAAAATGGTAAGATTGTAGAACGGACTGTTGCGCAAGCCAAACTTCACTTCTTTGCAGATAGTGGAACGGATGCGCCATCTAAACTCGTTTTGGAACGCTATATTGGTCCAGACTTTGAAGTGCCTACCTACTATTCAAACTACCAAGCCTACGAATCAGGCCATCCATTCAACAATCCAGATAACTGGGAAGCTGTTCCTTATCGTGCGGATAAAGATATTGAAGCTGGTGATGAAATCAACGTAACATTTAAAGCTGTGAAAGCCAAAGCCATGAGATGGCGTATGGAGCGTAAAGCAGACAAGAGCGGTGTTGCAATGATTGAGATGACCTTCCTTGCACCAAGCGAATTGCCTCAAGAAAGCACTCAATCGAAGATTCTTGTAGATGGAAAAGACCTTCCTGATTTCGCTGAAAACCGTCAAAACTATCAAGTAACCTATAAAGGTCAACGTCCAAAAGTGACCGTTCAAGAAAGCAATCAAGTAGCTTCAACAGTTGTAGATAGTGGCGATGATAGCCTTCCAGTACTTGTTCGCCTCGTTTCAGAAAGTGGAAAACAAGTCAAGGAATATCGTATCCAACTAGTCAAAGAAAAAACAATTTCTGAGAAAACAGCCCCTACTATTCAAGAAGAAAATCCAAGTCTTGAGGTTGTCGAAAAAGAACTTGCCTTCCAGACTGTAGAAAAAGAAGATTCAAGTCTATATGTTGGTGAAAGCCGTGTAGAACAAGAAGGACAAGTTGGTAAGGAACGTATTCTTACATCTGTTAGCCCAGACGGAACTCGTGAAGAGAAACTCCGTGAAGTGATCCAGGCTCCTGTTAACCGGGTTCTTCTCGTTGGAACTAAACGTGGTACGGCTCAACCGCTTGATGGTGTCAAAGATTTGGTTCATGAAAAACCAGAACTTCTGGTTGAAGAAGAGGCAATTGATTTCAAAGTTCAAGAACGTAAGACTGACAAACTTTATGTGGGTGAAAGTCGTGTTCTTCAAGAAGGTCAAAAAGGTGTTCGTGTCCACCTAGTAGAAGTCGAAAACGGTAAGCGTACATCGAAAGAAACCTTTGATAAGATAGTTGCGCAAGATCGTATCGTGGAAGTAGGAACTAAACGTGGTACGGCTCAACCGCTTGATGGTGTCAAAGATTTGGTTCATCACAAGCCAGAGCTCCTAGTGGAAGAAGAGGAAGTTGATTTCCAAGTTCAAGAACGTAAGAACGATAAACTTCCAGTAGGGCAAACTCGTGTGATCCAAGAAGGCCAAAAAGGTGTACGTGTTCATCTCATCGAAGTGGATAATGGGAAACGCACTCTAAAGGAAACCTTTGATAAGGTAGCAGCACAAGATCGTATCGTGGAAGTGGGAACTGCTGTAGCACAAGAAGGACCAAATCCACAAGTTCCTGTCAATCCAGATGCGCACCAACTGGCTCAAACAGGAGCACAATCTCAAGAAGAAAAAGTGACACAAACTGAAAAAGGTCACCTTCCAAATACAGGAAGTGAGTCTCAGGTGTCAGCTTTAGCAGCAGGGGTGGCTCTCTTGGGCTTAGGTGCAGGCCTTGCAGCTACTACTCGCAAAAAAGAAGATTAAGTTTAGTTACAAGCTAAACTGAACAGGAAAAGGCCAGAGTGATGCTCTGGTCTTTTTCGTCTGAGTTGTAATAGTAAACAAATGCTTAGAATAGTCAATCCTATTCCAAATGGATTTTGTTCAAAATTCATAAAGTGCCCTTCACACTTATAAAAAGAGAGGTCGTGTTTGAAAATAATTGATAAATATGCTACAATAGTAGGCACTGGTAATTTTTATAAATGATTTTTTAATGAGAAAAATCGGATAAAATCCATTCAACTTTCGAAGAGCCATGATCAGATGAAAAAGTGTTAAATTCCTCACCCTTTAGGGATTTTGTTATGGGAATGATTTTTTAGATGTCAATCATGGTGACAGAGTTGATATACTTATAAAAATTTTAAGGATTAAGTAAATCCGTTTATGCATTTGATAATGTTCAAATAGAAAAAATGGAAGAACAGGTGTTCTCACATGAAAATATTCAAGGATAGAAGAGAAGCTCCAAGTAGATTTACACTCATGAGGTGCTCCTGTATTTCGTAGGTGAAATATCATGGTAAACCAGTTAATCCTATCTTGATTATCAGTGGGATGAGCCTGTTTTCTTGGGTTGTCTTGCTGTTACGATGGTGCATGAACATTGCTAGAAAATGATCGCAAGACTTGCTAAATATAAAGAATAAAGGATGACAGATGAAACATTTCGGTCTTAAGAAACAGAAACGAACAAGTATTTTTTTCCGAAGAGCAATTTTTACAATTTTGATCATTGCGATCTATTTACTTGGTCGCCATATTTTACTTCCAGGATACAATGGCAATACAGGTTTTTCGCAAATAACTGAGCAAAATCCCTTGGCCTATTTGTATTCCTTGGCAGGAGTAGATGTCTCTCAGATTTCCATGTTTTCTCTGGGATTAGGTCCATGGATTACGACGATGATTGTCTGGCAGGTCATCAACTTGAATAAAAGTTGGAATATCCAGTCCTGGTCATTGAAAAAAGCGGATTTTGTGCAAAAGATTCTCACTTTGATTTTTTCCGTGTTACAAGGGATAGCTGTTATGTATACGGCTCGTTCGGAAAATGGACGCTTTTTGCTTCTTGTAGATGATTGGATTTATAATATGGCTGTACTAGCAACTGTTGTAGCAGGAAGCTTTGTTATTATCTGGTTGGCTGGTTTGAATGTTAGCAAGGGAGTAGGCGGGCAGACAATCATTATTATTTCAGGAATTCTGCTACAATTTGCTAACCAATTAGTGGTATTGATAGGACAATCTGTTTTGTCCAAAGAAGGATTAGCCTTTCTAGTAGGTGCGGCGATCTCATTTTTGCTCTTGGGCTATATTGCCGTGGTCTGCGAGAGAGCTGAAATTCGTTTGCCTCTAAATCGAGTCATGTTAAGTAGTCGTTACTATGGCAAATCTTACCTCCCTATCAAATTTCTTCCCTCTGGGGGAATGCCTATTATGTATGCCTCGAGTGTTATTATGTTGCTTCAGTTGGTATTAGACTGGTTTGGACATGGTTTTACAAAAAATTTTGGTAGTTTATTTGACTTTACAAAACCCCTAAGTTTAGCCTTTTACTTGCTTGCTATCTATCTTCTTGCAATTTTATTTGCCTATATCAACTTAGAACCAGAAGAAACAGCGAAACGTTTACAACGTCAAGGAGAATACTTAGATTATATCCAGCCTGGGAAAGCAACTTTAAAAGTTTTGAAACATTACATTTCCTTACAATCTAACGTAGGAGCACTCTACCTGATCGTTTTTATTGGTTTACCCTATTTCATTAATTTCTTCCTACCTCTTCCAAATTTGCTTTTGACTATACCAAGTACATTGATCATTTTAGTCAGTATGCTCTTGCCTTTGCATGAAGAAATACGTATCTTGAGAATTGGGACTTACTACCACAAAGAATTAGAATTTAAAGGAGAATAGAGGGATATGTTTTACTTTGTACCATCTTGGTATAGACAAGATCGGAAATGGTATTCTACCACCCTGCCTTTCTATTACGTGTCTAAAAATATGATGTTTGATGATGCGGTGAATTTGCTGCGAATGTTTCAGCAATCAGGAGAGGCAAATACCACTCTGATTTTGAACTATTCACCACATATTCGAACCTTTCTTTATCAGCAAAGAATATTGCCAGAAACTGTATGGAATCTATTTGATACCATACAAGGTCTGACGGATGTATCTGTACGTAAAATTCGTCTGGAAGATATTAAATGGCCTCAAGGAGTAGAATTCTTCTATACTCCTTTTATGATTGAGGTATATTTAAATCAAGAACACTATGCTAAAATTAACTTTTCACAAACAGGTAATTTCTTTGATATTACTTATTTTGAGGGTGGGCAGACAAATCATCAGCTAATTTTTGATGATCGTGGATTTGTTTCAAGTATCATCTATTTTGAAAATGATCAACCTTACTACCAAGATTATTTAAATTTACAAGGCACATGGCAGTTTAGGGAATTTTTGGGCACAGAAAATCATCAAGTGCTTATCAACCCTGAAGCGCAGGCTACATTTGCAAAAGAAGTTTACCGAGATATCGAAGAATTGATCAATGAAAAACTAGATCAGTATCTAACTTCTGCGCTAACCAAGGATGATACGATTGTGATTTCGTCAGATGTGCAGCACAATCACTTTTTCCAAAAGATTAAGGAAAACCATCATGTTATCTTGTCTTTTTTTGGAGATCGCTATCCAATTACAAACCAGAAGCAGCTGCTAACGGATTTGACAGACACGCCGTTCTTCGTTGTTGATAGTTTAAATAAAATTGAAACGATAGCAGCTAATGTGGATCTAGAACAGTTGCCGGGATTTTATGAGATTCCGCCTTATGATACTCATCTAAACCTAGGACATAGTCAAAGAAAAAAAGAGTTAATTGTTTACGTCAATTACGACAATCTACCAGCAGATCAAATTCAATATGTGTTTACGACTTTGTTTGAAATGATGTTGAAAAATGAATGGATTGACTTGCTGGTTGGAACACAAAGTCAGGATTTTGGTCGAGAGGCCTATATAAAACAGGTACTAGAAAGCTATCGATCACTTAAGCCAGAATATGAACAAGAATTGATTTTTGTTGATAAAGAGAAAAGAGCAAGAGGTGAAAACCGAGTTCTTGATGATGAAGAGGAGATTGTTCGCGAACGGATTGATATTGAAACCATTCATAGCGACAGCGATTTGATTAAAGTTCTGAAGTACGTTCGTATTATACTAGATTTGGGAACTCCAGCTGATGTGTTGACTCAAATCGCTGGCATTAGTGGAGGGATCCCTCAGGTTAACTTGTATAGTTCTTCTTATGTGAAGCATGGAGAAAATGGTTGGATTCTAGATGATATTTCAGATTTTGAAGAGGCACTCTTATACTACCTCACAAACTTAGAACATTGGAATCAATCTCTAGTTCACTCAGTCAAGAAGATTGAACAGTATACAAGGGGTGAGATTGTCGATATGTGGAAAAATACCATAAAGGAATTAAAAGGAAATGAAAAAAATTAGTGTTTTGCAAATTGCTGATGAAAATTGGCAGGAGCAATATGAAATTCCTAGTAATATAAAATGGACATTTGTCAAACCAGAAGACATCGTCTCTTTATTGCCAGAAGACATCGGGATCTTAAATAGAGAAGTTGAGGCGGAAAACGGGAAAAAAAAGAAGAAAAAAGTAGACAAACCGTTTGATGTCGTGTTGGTAGATACTGCTGAATATTTAGAGTATGTCACTATCTTGGATCAGAAAATTCAGGTTTACCGTATGTTCTATCATGAGCGTTGTCAAATCACTACAAAAACGCTGGAACGATTTCTTTTGCGCAAAAAAGCTGTGAAAACAAATTTTGAAAATCCAGAGCAGATGCTACATATATTTTCACGTGGTTTTTTCTCTAAGCAAAATGGAACGAAACTAAGTGTTAATCATCTAGTCGCTGCACCATCTTTTGAGGGGCAAGTCAGTTATGAAGGGACAAATTACCTTCGTTTGTGTGGCCGATACGGCGAGGATTATCAGACTATTGCGACCTATCAACATAATGTTTTTCTGAGCGGGGAGATGCCTTTAGATCTGTGGCCTGAGTTCAGGGTTTCAGAAGGTTGTTCAATCCGCTACGTTGTTAAAGGTTTTCCAGCTGGAAATTCTCCCATGCAAGAATGGATTTATGATGAAACGAGCTTTGATCGGTCTCTGACGTTAGATGTAAATGATTCGTATTATTTGAGTATCAGTATTCAAGCAAAAGGACAAGGAATTGTAAAACTTGGTCCCTGCCACTATCGAGACTCCCATCTAGGCTATGGAGACTTGTTAGTCGGAGGAAAACGAATTAGCGATAAGAATAGAGAAGAACTGATTTATTTCTTCCATCCAGGAGATTTGAAACCACCGTTGAACATCTATTTTTCAGGGTACCGTCCTGCAGAGGGATTCGAGGGATACTGGATGATGAATAATCTGGGATCGCCATTCTTACTAGTAGGGGATCCGCGTTCAGAAGGGGGCGCATTCTATCTTGGATCGGAGGAGCTGGAACAAAAACTTCTCCAAGTGGTTCATAACTGCTTAGATGAACTTGGTTTTACGAAGGAACAACTGACCTTGTCAGGTTTGTCAATGGGGACTTTTGGTGCTCTTTACTATAGTTCTAAGTTGGAGCCTCACGCCGTCATTGTCGGAAAACCTCTTGTCAACTTAGGAGATATGGCAGAAAATGAGTCAACTATTCGTCCGGGAGGATTTCCAACGTCACTGGATTTAGTGTATCGTACAATAGGGGAGTTATCAAGTGAAGCTACAGCTCAGCTTAACGAACGTTTCTGGACGGCTTTTGAGTCAGCTGATTTCTCAAGAACAAAATTCATTATCTCCTTTATGTATCAAGATGACTATGATATGTCTGCCTATCCCGATATGCTGGATGAATTAGGACAGCGAGATTACCGCGTCAGCGTTATCAGTAAGGGATTGACTGGACGACACAACGACGATACACAAGGTATTGTCGAATGGTTCTTTAATCAATATAAAACGCTATTAATGAATAGTTTTGAAAGGGAGTTTAAATCGTGAGATACAAGGAAGAAGTCTATTTTGCTTATTGGGATATCCAAAGCATATCTCAGTATCTATACGGTTCATCTGTCAAACTGTTAGATGGTGGTCATGTTTTGTATGAAAACCAGTTCATGCCCTCGGGGACAGTTATTCATGAATGGCATTCACGGGCAAACTATCAGGCCTTACGCAATACGAGTCAGCTTCCTGAATTGAAACGTGGGCAAAACTATATTTTTGGCAGTCATATAGAAACCATCCCAGAAAATTCAACATACTTAAAAGTTGAATTTATGGATGCTCGAGATGAAGAAATTTCGAATCAAATCATTAAACAGGGAGAGAGAGTCAGCGTATGCGTTCCAGATAATACACAATATTATAAGGTGCAGTTAGTCAGCTCGGGTTGTCATCGCTTCCTTTTTGAAGGGATTTATGTTGCTGAGGAGCAGTTGGCGGATTATACAGTGGATCGCTACTGGATATCTGATTTGCTTCATCAGGATTCCGAGAAAGAAACGATGTATGTTTGCTTTACTGAACCCGAACTCAATCGAACAGGCTTTATTCCAGAACGTGTTCGTGAACATTTCTCAAATGTATTGATTGTTAATTCGTCTTATAGAGAAGCGCTCTTATACATGGAGGAACGTTTTTACGAAACCTTGCTTGAAACGATTGAAGAATTAGCGCAAGAGCATCTTTTTGAAAAAGTGACTTTTGTTGGTTATGGAGCAATTTCTAATATTGCGGCCTTGCATTACTCCAAACAATTTGGAAATTCATACGCTCTTGTGACGGATGAGTTTTTAAGCGAACTAGACTATCAACGCTTGCTGGAACGTTACCGTGCTCGAGTAAATCCGCCTATTTTTAAAGAATTATTGCTACAGCAATTTAATCCGACAAAAGTTAAGGAATATGCGGACTTGAAGACTAGACCACGTGAACTAGCAAACATTGAATATTTATTAGATAAGTCATTTTTACTTCAAGCGATTGACTTGGAAAAGATTGAAGAGTGGATGAGAGAGAATGAAAACTAAACGATTCAATTTGACCAACTCCTATAAACTGATGCGTTACAAAAAGATTTTGGAGAAGGTTAATAAACTATCTGATAGTTATGCAGCTATGTCAAATGAGAAACTGCAAGCTCAGACAAAATGGTTTAAAGAACGCCTTTCTGGAGGAGAAAGTTTGCAGTCCATTTTGCCAGAAGCGTATGCAACCATTCGTGAGGCAGCCAAGCGTGTATTAGGATTATATCCTTATGACGTTCAGGTTTTAGGGGCCTTGGTTATGCAAGACAATCAGATTGCAGAAATGAGAACAGGGGAAGGAAAAACCTTGACAGCTATCCTTCCTTTATACCTAAATGCTTTGACGGAAAAAAGTACAATCCTAGTCACGGCCAATGAATATTTGGCAGCGCGTGATGCTAAACAAATGGCACCCGTTTTTCGATTTTTAGGAATGACAGTTGGGGTTGGTGTCTCGGACGATCCGACAAAAAAACTTAAAATTCCTCAAAAACAACAAATCTATAAGAATGATATTGTCTATACAACACATAGTGCGTTAGGGTTTGATTACCTAGAAGAAAACTTGGCGACATCTCAATCAAAGAAGTTTTTGCCAAAATTTTATTTTTGTTTGGTCGATGAAGTAGATGCAGCCTTGCTAGATAGTGCGCAGATGCCCCTAATCATTTCAGGTTCTCCTCGGGTTCAATCCAACCTCTTTCTCTCGTGTGATGAGTTTGTAAAAACTCTAAAAGAAGGGGAAGATTTTAATTTAGACTCCACTCGGACGTCTGTATGGTTGACGAGAAAAGGAGTAAAGGAAGCAGAGGTTTATTTCCGCGTTCAGAATGCCTATGATCCAGATAATTACCAGCTCATTCGCCAAATTAACCTAGCTTTGAGAGCTAACCACTTATTTGAAAAAGATCGTCAGTATACGGTGGATAATGGCGAAGTTAAACTGATGGATGAGGCGACAGGACGTCTCTTGGAAGGGAACAAACTCCAATCAGGACTGCACCAAGCACTAGAAGCCAGAGAACGTGTGAAAATCACATTGGAAACGCGTTCGATGGCCTCTATTACCTATCAAAATTTATTTAGAATGTTTCCCAAATTAGCAGGAATGACGGGTACTGGTAAAGTTTGTGAGGATGAGTTCAGAGACGTTTACGACTTGGGAGTCGTAGTTGTTCCTACACGAAAACCCAATTTACGAATTGATTATCCAGATGAAATCTATCTCACGATTCCTCAAAAATTATATGCTTCATTGGAGTATATCAAAAAATTACATAAAAAAGGTCAGCCAGTTTTAATTGCGACAGGATCAGTTGGAATGTCTGAGATTTATTCTATGCTCTTACTCCAAGAGGGAATCGCCCATAATGTGTTGAACGCCCATAATGCAGCGAAAGAGGCTGAGATGATCGCCCTGGCTGGTAGACGTTCTGCAGTGACGGTAGCAACATCAATGGCAGGTCGTGGAACAGATATTATCTTGGAAGAAGGGGTTGCTGAGTTGGGTGGACTTGCTGTTGTTGGAACAGAGAGAATGTCCAGTGAGCGAGTGGATTTGCAGCTTCGCGGTCGTGCCGGACGACAAGGCGCTCCAGGGTTGAGCAAATTCTTTATTTCTCTTGAGGATGATCTTATTTCCAAGTCTGGTAGCAAATGGATTAGTGAGTACTATCACAAAGAAATTGCAAAACCAGAGGAAAAACAAAAGATTCATTTGACCTCTCGTCGTATTAGAAATGCGGTTGAAGAGGCTCAGAAGAATAGTGATAACGCGTCAGCGGCTTCCAGACGTTCAACGGAACGATATGATGAAAGTATCCGTATTCAGCGGCAGATTATCTACAATAAGCGTAATAAACTCATCTCCCATCCAGATTTTGATTTGACTTATTTCTTGTCTATCCTATCGGATGCAGTGGACATTTATACAAGTAAAACACCGTTTAAAGAGCGGGCGGATTTATTTCGCTTTGTTTTGGATAACATTAGTTATTACTGCGAGGATATTCCAGATGATCTAGATGTTACGGATTTACGGCAAGTTAAAAAGTTTTTATCTGACCTCCTTGTTTCAGAGTACCAGCAGAAAAAAGATAAAATCAAGGATTCAGAGTTGTTCAATCAATTTCAACGAACTGTCGTTTTGAGAGCGATAGATGACTGTTGGGTTGAGCAAGTTGACTATTTACAGCAATTTCAAGGTTTGGTGTCTAGTCAAGGGTATGCCCAAAAAAATCCTGTCTTTGAGTTTCATAAAGAAGCTTTTAAATCATACAAAAGAATGAATGCAGATATAAATCTAAACATTATAAAAAATATGGCATTGAGTTACATTAATATTAAGCCTTCTGGGAAGTTAGAAGTTTTCTTTGGCTAATACTTTGACAGATTCTGTTGTAGACTTTATAATGATGATATAACTGTATTTTTGGAGAAAATCATATTATGAGCAAAAATAATAACGAAGAGCTAAAGGGATTTAAACGTTTGATATCAAAGTTTAAG
This sequence comes from Streptococcus oralis subsp. dentisani, assembly GCF_002096615.1. Classification (GTDB taxonomy): domain Bacteria; phylum Bacillota; class Bacilli; order Lactobacillales; family Streptococcaceae; genus Streptococcus; species Streptococcus oralis_U. The sequence continues at coordinate 15,893 of NZ_NCUX01000025.1, read as the reverse complement.
CAAAAGGGTAGGGAAGATAGTGATTACCGTAGCCTGGATGCAACTAAATCAAAGCCCGTTAGTCGAAAACTCAAAGAGCAAAAGGAAATTATTCTGAGTGCTAGTGAAGATCTTGAGTTACCAACAGAATCAGTTTCTGTCATGGAAGCCTTAGAAGACTTTCAGGAAAGGAACAGTCTGGGTGTAGCTGACTTGATAAGGAATGTTAGTCAGAGCTTGTCAACTAGCGCTTTAGCTTCCCTTAGCCTTTCTGTCGCAGATTCGTACAGTGAGTCGTTTAGCCAGAGTATATCAGCAAAAGGATTCTCGCTTCGAGAGTCCATGTCTGAGAACTACTCATTAGTGGTCTCTTCTTCAGAATCTGAATTTGAGTCCCTTTCCTTGGTTGATAGCCTCTCTGTTTCTGAGCATTTGACAGGGGAGTCCCTTTGTCAGGATACGGATGCATTCTCTTTGAGTGAAAGTATTGCATACTCCGAGTCCCTTTCTTATGATCAAAATCCTAGTGTCTCCGAGTCCCTTTCCTTGAGTGAATCGGAACAAGCGAGTCAGAGTGTCTCCGAGTCTGAGTTCTATAGCCTGAGTCAGAGTGAGTGGGAATCCATATCCGAATCCCAAAGTCACTCAGAAGAAGAGTGGTGGAGCTACTCCGAATCAGAACAAGCAAGTCAGAGTATTTCTGAGTCCGAGTTCTATAGCCTGAGCCAGAGTGAATGGGAATCCATATCCGAATCCCAAATCTCTTCCGAATCAGAACAAGCCAGTCAGAGTGTTTCCGAGTCCGAGTTCTATAGCCTGAGCCAGAGTCAGAGTGAGTTGGAATCCGTTTCAGAATCTCAAAGTTACTCAGAATCAGAGTGGTGGAGCTACTCCGAATCGGAGCAAGCCAGTCAGAGTATCTCCGAGTCCGAGTTCTATAGCCTGAGTCAGAGTGAGTGGGAATCCATATCCGAATCCCAAAGCTCTTCAGAATCAGAGTGGTGGAGTTCTTCCGAATCAGAACAAGCGAGTCAGAGTGTCTCCGAGTCCGAGTTCTATAGCCTGAGCCAGAGCGAGTGGGAATCCATATCCGAATCCCAAAGCTCTTCAGAATCAGAGTGGTGGAGTTCTTCCGAATCGGAACAAGCGAGTCAGAGTATCTCTGAGTCCGAGTTCTATAGCTTGAGTCAGAGTGAATGGGAATCCATATCCGAATCCCAAAGCTCTTCAGAATCAGAGTGGTGGAGTTACTCCGAATCGGAGCGAGCAAGTCAGAGTGTCTCCGAGTCTGAGTTTTATAGCTTGAGTCAGAGTGAATGGGAATCCATATCCGAATCCCAAAGCTCTTCAGAATCAGAGTGGTGGAGCTATTCCGAATCGGAGCAAGCCAGTCAGAGTGTTTCCGAGTCCGAGTTCTATAGCCTGAGTCAGAGTGAATGGGAATCGATTTCCGAATCTCAAAGTCACTCAGAATCAGAGTGGTGGAGTTTTTCCGAATCAGAACAAGCGAGTCAGAGTATTTCTGAGTCCGAGTTCTATAGCCTAAGCCAGAGTGAGTTGGAATCCGTTTCAGAATCTCAAAGTTACTCAGAATCAGAGTGGTGGAGTTTTTCCGAATCAGAACAAGCGAGTCAGAGTATCTCCGAGTCCGAGTTCTATAGCCTGAGCCAGAGTGAGTGGGAATCGATTTCCGAATCTCATTCCTTGAGTGAGATGATTTCTCATCTACTTTCTGAGTCCGAGTCGTTAAGTTTGAGCGAAATCCTCTATCTCAGTGAGTCCGAATCCTTAAGTCAAAGTCAACAAATATCTGAATCTTTAAGTCAAAGTCAGAGTGTAGCTGATTCGGTGAGTTTTAGGAAAGCATCCCTATCTCAATCCTATAGTATGTTAGAATCAGAATTTGGTTCCTACAGACAGAGTGTAGCGGAGACAGAAGTATTCGCGCATGACTTGCATGCTTCGGAACGTCTGTATAAGAGCCTCTCTGAACTGGATATGAGCCCTCTAACTCACCAGCAAAAAGTGCAAAAAGTGATGACGCCTGAAATTTTTGAAGAAGAATCATCTCAAGCACATATTGCTGAGGAGCAACAGGAGCTTGAAAACAGAGAAGAATCAATAAAGAATGTAGATTTGCAAGACTCTCTGAAACATCTGTCTCACTATTCAGAATCAAATGGAACAAATTTAAGGATGACGGAACGCCAACTCTATCACCTACTCAGACCAGGTTCGCAGCCCCTAGCACGTGACTTAAGAAATGTTGCAAGTGAATTGTCTGGTTTGGCTGCTATTACTCAAAAAAGGGAAGATGAGAAATCCTTCTAAACAGAACTTGCAATCATTAAATAGAAATAATAAAAATCAAAAGGAGCCACTATGATTAGAAATATGATGTCAAATAGTAACAAAGGTTTGGGTACTACAGATGTATTACCAGTTGACCAATCTCGGATAGAAGTTCTGAATGGAACAGTTGACTACAAAAATGTACCTTTAGGATCTTATGATATCCTAGGGAGATTTGCTTCAGTAGGTCAGAGAGATTATACGGAAGAGCTGAATTTAATTCAATCAATGGGTTTTAATGCCTATAGAATCTCGATTTCTTGGGCACGCATCTTTCCAAATGGTGAAGAGCTGCAGCCGAGTGAAGAGGGGTTGAAATATTATGAAGCAATCATCGATGACGTATTAGAAAAAGATATCGAACCGATTGTGACCTTGAGTCACTTTGACCTTCCGCTGAATCTATACGAAAAATATGGAGCTTGGAAAAGCCGCAAGATGATCGAACTCTTTGAGCGTTACGCAGAAGCTGTCTTTCAGTACTTTAAGGACAAAGTGAAGTATTGGATTACCTTCAATGAGTTCAACGTTTTGCACCATTTGCCGTTTCTTGGTGGAGGATTGTCTTTTGGAGCAGATGACAATCAAGAACAGGTGATTTGGCAAGCAGCTCATTATCAATTAGTTGCTTCTGCACGTGCAATCAAGCTCGGAAAAACAATCAACCCAGAGTTTCAGTTTGGTGGGATGATGGTTGTTAGTAAAAACTACAGTCAGCAAACTGAAAATGCTATTGATGTAATGGAAGCAGAAGTCAAAGATAGGGAAAATTATTTGTTTACAGACGTGCAAGTTCGTGGATACTACCCAAATCACTTTTTGCGTCGTTTGGAACGTGATCAAATCGCCTTGGATATTGAAAATGACGACCTCTTTGTCCTAAGAGATGGGAAAATTGACTTTGTCAGCTTCAGTTATTATGCATCAAGCAATTCCCAAGAAGTTTTTATCAACAAATATGCAAGTAATGGCCAAAATCAAAATCGCATAGATTCTGTGGGACTTCGTCTCGTGATGAACAATCTTTACGATCGTTACCAAAAACCACTCTTCGTCGTGGAAGATGATGTGGTCTTGGATGATTCAAATAGCGTAGCAACTGAAGAGCTAAAAACGAACATCCAAGAGATCGTGAAAACAGTCGAGTATGATGGTGTGGAATTGCTTGGCTATACACCACTTACTTGGACGGAACTAAATTTTTAAAATAGGAAGTAATAACTGAATTTCTTCTACCCTAGAAGTAGTGTTCGTATTTTTACTTTTGAAAATGTCTGATCTATCAATCAGACATTTTTTTAGAAATAGATGGACTTTAAGCTAAGTTCGGGTTTTGCTTGATAGCAGCTCAGGATATTTTCCTTGTTTGGAGCTTAGAAAAGAATAGCAATTTGCGCTATTTTATGCTACAATGGGGAGTAGTGGTGTAAATCAGAATAAGTAAGGAATAGAGGGAGCAAAATGAGACTGAAGAAAACATTGTTCGGTAACTACCGTGCTAAGGAAGTCGAAGATTGTATCGAAGCATTAGAGGAAGGATTCGATCGTGAAATTCAAAAGAAGAATGAGAAAATCGAATCTCTACGTAAAAAAATCGACTCTATGAAGAATCAAGAAAAAGAGATCGGTGAAGCAGTCATTTATGCCAAATCTCTTGTCATTGAAGCTCATGATAGGGCCGAAAAAGAAGCTAAAGAAGTTTTAGAAAAGGCACAAAAAGACTACTTGGATACGAGAGAATCTATTCTCGAAGAAATCGATACTCTGACCAAAAAACGGGCAGAGGCTGAGAGATTGTATAATTTACAAAAAGAAAAAATTAAAAATATTATCAGTCGAATTGATGATTTTCTAGAACTGGACGATATCGATGGTAAACCAAAAGATATCAAAAAAATTCAAGAATTGCGTAAAGAACTTGATAGACCAGAAGAAGTTGCTAAGGAGAAAGAAGAGGAGGTGCCTGAGAGAGAGAAAGTCCATCTCGAACAACCCCTTGCAAAAACAGGAACAGATAGTACCATCTCTGTCAGCTACATCACTTCACGTCGCGCAAAACCTAAAAAGAAAGACGAAGATAAGCTAGATGATGATAAGGGTAAGAGAATCAAACGTCTTTCAAGAATTAAACGAGATAACTTTTTGTAAGAGGATAATCAAATATGACAATTTATAACATCAATTTGGGGATTGGCTGGGCGAGTAGCGGTGTAGAATATGCGCAGATCTACCGTGCAAAATTGCTTCGTAGTGTTGGCTTAGAAGCGAAGTTCATCTTTATGGATTTTATATCTGCTGATAACATTGAACATTTGACAAAGAATATCGGCTTTGAAGATTCTGAGGTTATCTGGCTTTATCAGCATTTTACAGATGTCAAAATTGCACCGACGACCTATACGTTAGCGCAGGTCTTAGCGAGTTTCGATAAAGAGCCCCTCGAAATTATCCGCGACACCGATATGAAGACGATTCGACTAGTATTTGGTGATGGTGATTTTGTAACTTGTTATGCCTGTGATATGGATAAAGAGTTGATTGAACGCGCCGAAATTGTTTCGCGTGGTTGCCTGATTCAAAAAGAGTACTACACTTATACGAAGAATTTTGTCGAGTATTTTAGTCCGATGAATGGTCATGCGCAATTATATCAACGTACCTGGCTTAATGAAGATGGTAGTGTGGCCTATGAAGAAATCATCAATGAAGTCGATGGTAGACAGGAGACGCAAGTCTATCGTTTCCCAAATCATGTTTTCTATTCTAAGCAAGAGTTTGTCGCGCATTTTATGAGAAGTCTGTCTCTGACGGACAAAGATTTGTTGATCTTAGACCGAGAGACAGATATTGGTCAAGCTATCTTTGCTAATAAGGGCGCTGCAAAGCTAGTCGTAATCGTTCATGCAGACCACTTTAGTGAAAATCCTGCTGAGAAAGACTATATTTTATGGAATAACTATTATGAGTATCAGTTCGAATATGCTGACGAAGTGGACTATATCATTAACTCGACCGATGCGCAAACGAACCTACTCAAAGAACAATTCGCCCAATATACAACCATCAAACCAAAGGAAATCTTGACTATTCCGGTGGGAAGTTTGGATCAATTGCGTCATCCAGAAGGAGAGCGCAAGCCGTTTGGATTGATTACAGCTTCGCGTTTGGCCAGTGAAAAGCATATCGATTGGTTGATTCACTCTGTAGTGAAGGCACATGAGCAATTGCCTGAAATCACTTTTGATATCTATGGTACGGGTGGCGAAAAAGCCATGTTGGAGCAGTTGATTCATGAGTTAAATGCAGAAGACTATATTCGTCTGATGGGGCATCACCACATGGCAGATGTGTATCGAAATTACTCTGCTTACCTCTCTGCCTCCACAAGTGAAGGATTTGGTTTAACCTTGTTAGAGGCGGTTGGTTCTGGTCTGCCAATTATTGGTTTTGATGTACGTTATGGAAATCCAACCTTTATCCGTGATGGAGAAAATGGCTACTTGATTCCTGAGGCGCGTCCAGATGATCTGGATGCAATGACAACGGAATACGCAGAAAAGATTGTCCAGCTATTTACTCAACATTCCCAAGAAGATCTATCCCGTGTATCCTACGAGGTGGCAGAACCATATCTTGATGAACATATTGCCCAGCGTTGGTATGATCTTGTTCAATCTGCACAGCATCAGTAGGGATTCGAAAAGAAAGGCATAAACACTATGATTTGTTTATTTGAACGCTATGATCAAGCGAGTTTTGATTTACTACGTTCACTTAAGGCAGCTGGGCTAGACTGCCCTGTTGTCGTGATCCGAGACGATGGCTACCTCGCACCTGATGTCGAGTCGCCTTACAGTTACTTTACTGGAGATGTAGCTTCAGAGGACGATCTACCTCTTTATTTTAACCTTGTTCCAAAGCCTCATTTGTGGGAAATCCGCTCGAGCAATGTTAATGGTGAAATCTTGGATATGGGTAAGAAACGTGCCAATATCTTTTACCGTCAACCGACACACGAACGTCGCGTGCGTGCAGTCGAGTGGTTGGATGATCAAGGCCGTGTACGCGCTGCAGACATTTACAATCGCAAGGGACGTCTCTTTGCACAGATTACCTATGATGATGCCCAACGTCCAACTCATACACACTACTTTAATCAAGATAACGTAACGGTGATTATGGAAAATCATCTAACAGAGGATATTGTCTTAACTCTTGATGGAAAACGCCATATTTTTAATTCTAAGCAAGAGTTTGTAATCTTTTACTTGCGATATCGTGGGTATGATACAGATCGCATTATCTACAATTCTCTAGCGACACCATTTTTAGTAGCCGTTGGTCTGACTCCGAAAGAAGGACGAGCAGAGGATATTCTCTTCTGGCAGGAGCCGATTGGAGAGGAGTTGCCGGGTAACATGAAAGCAGCGATGCAGTTGCCTCATCGCAACATCCGTATCGCAGTACAGGATAAGCAAGTTTATGATAAAATCCTCAAACTTGCGACACCAAAAGAGAAGAGTTACTTCCGCAATGTTGGTTATCTTTATCAATACCATCGCCTCAATAATATGAATCCAGAAGCTTTGATTCTGACGAATAGTGACCAAATCGAGCAAATTGAGTCACTTTTGACTCAATTACCAAATGTTCATTTCCATATTGGAGCGATCACTGAGATGTCAAGTCATTTGATGGAATTAAATCGCTATCCGAATATTTCCCTCTACCCTAATATTCGTCCAGCTAAGGTGAATGAGCTCTTTGCTCGCTGCGACTTGTATCTGGATATCAATATCAGTGATGAAATTCTCAATGGTAGTCGAACAGCTTTTGAGAATAATATGCTGATTCTCAGTTTTGAGACGACTTGTCACAATCGTCGTTTCGTTGCAGAAAGTCATATTTATCCGGTGGAAAATGTATCAGCCATGGTAGGCAAGATTCAGGGAGTTCTCTCTCTTCCGTCTGAAATGGAGGCTGCTCTTGCTAAGCAAAAACAGGCGGCGAATCAGGCTGATCTGGAATCCTACAAGGCAATTTTATAAGCTAATAAGACAAGGGCTTGCTTTCGATGAAAGCAAGTTCCTTTCTATCAACAGAAAAGGAGGAGCACATGTCTAACAAGGACAATGGCATTTTACAAGAACATATACGAGAGCAGCTAGATAATCGAAAGAAACCCCTAAAAAGGGAGAAGCAAGATTTTAGCATGATTGCCGTGCTGGGCGGAGTTCTCTTTCTCGTAACTCTTTTGGTCACGCTACTCATGCAGTTGGGACGCTTTTTTTAGGATCTTTTCTGGATGGAGGTGGTCTCCAGAAAAGATGAACCTTGACGATTTGCTCGTCAAGGTTTTTTTGTTCCTGTCTAACTGAACTAGGGTGAAAGGGGGGAGTAGGGATTTCGAAAGATGATAAAACGCTTCCAACAATTTGAAACTTAAAAGCGAATTTTAGGTAAAAATTAGGCGTTTTCATTGGTCATTTTGAGTATAAAAGTTTGAAAAGGAGGAGCCGTTTTGGTAAAATGGTAAATGGTATATACTAGATAAAAGCAACTGGTATATCCCAGATGGGATCTGCTTTTTCTGAGTCAAAGGGATAAAAACTGAGACTGACTGCGGCTTTTATTGGCTTTGGTTTTGAGAGGGCAGCGCAACTACGCTTTGTTAATGATCATGAGGTTAACAAAGGGTCGCAATTGGATAAAAGAAAGGAATCAAATGTTTCGAAGTAAAAAATTTAACAAAGATTTCGAGATCGTAGATGAGAAAAAGCGTTATAAGCTTTACAAGTCGGGTAAAAACTGGGTAAAAGCCTCGAACTCTCAATTGGATCTCTTCCGTATTGGTGGGATGGGCGAAGTTGTCTCTAGTACCCTGTCAGACACTGAAGAACTTGATCACGCACACCTTAGTTTTAACACGCTAGCGGGTATAGGGGGAATCCTGGCCGCGGGAGCTGCAGGATTTGTGATGACTCAAGAGCAAACTGTATACGCAGATGAAACGTCTGACTATACAGAAAAGGATAAAACAGTCATCGCTGCTGAACCAAAAGCAGCTGAAACAACTGAAACAAGTACCAACTCAATCATCGCTCAAGCGCAAGCAGAAGTAAAGAAAGCTCAAGCAGAACAAGCATCTGCAACAGCTTCTGTATCAGTCAGTCAATCTGTTGAGGCTCAAGCGAGTGCGAGTCAGTCAGCATCTGTAAGTGCTTCAACATCAGCGAGTCAGTCAGCATCTGCAAGTGCTTCAACATCAGCAAGCCAGTCAACTGTTCCAGCATCTGAGTCAGCGAGTCAATCAACCTCAGCTCCTGTATCAGCTTCAGCAAGTGCCAAAGCATCTGCATCAGTAAGCTCTACACCATCAGAGTCAGCAAGCGCTCCAGCACCTGCCTCTGTAGTTGAGAGTACATCAGTTGTTAGCGAACCATCAGCTCAGGCCTCTGTGTCTACCTCAACTTCTGCATCGCTCAACCTTAAGGTTAACCCTGCGGCAAGTCTTGTATCAGGCAGTGCTAACCAAAGTTTGGCAAGCGCAGCTCTTAGCACAAGCCAAGCAGCAACGACCAGCAACAATATCGCAGCTGGTGTTGTAGCGGATAAGAACCAAGCCCAAGGTAAGGATACAACCAAGCAAGCTGAGAAAGACCAAACAGCAGATAAGCAAGTAACGACTGCACCGAAAGAAGCTGATAAATCAGCTATCAGAACTGCAGGATACTCAGGGTTCAGATCGCCAGGGAATAGTGTTGCCACTGAGGGTGTTCGACCTTCATCTCCTGTCGGTGTAATTCCAAATAGAGGGTATGATAGAAGTCAAGTTAACCCTGCTATTGTTCCAGATAGTAACGTTGCGACAATCAATACAAATAAAAACGCAACGACGACTATGCATCCAAAGGACTATAACGAAGTTCACTTAAATTCTCGTCAGCAACAAGAATACGATACAACTTACTACTTCAAGAGTCCGACAGGAAAAACATTGACGCTCACAGATGCTTCAGAAGAGGTCGGATATGAGGGGATTTCTGGAACCAATAGGTGGTCTAACAGTAACAAACTGAATCAACTTGGAATTAAAACCCAGATTAGTGGGAACTCTGTTCGATTCTATGGACATGCGGTCAAAGAAGGTTATGGACGTGTAGCGATAAAGGCCACAGACTCAGATGGGAACTCCACTATCTTCCGTTTCTTCTTTGACTCTTACCGTACAGGGACAACAACAGGTGTTACCAATAAGATCAATTATGCGGTCTTTAACCATTCAATAGACAACGATGTACCTACACGTAATAAATACTTTGAGGATGGACAAGTTGGAAAGAGCATCAGAGATGAGAATCTTTATGCCCATGTAGAGAATAGAGACTTTCCAAATGGAGCTTTCGGTAAAAAGGAAACAGGCTTTGTAACAAGTAATGGCAGTGGGATGTTAAAAGCACCTCAGTTGGAGGTTGTCGGTGGGCAACGTTATCTTGCTAATACAGGTGTGAACTTCGATGTCTCGTTCATTCCTGCGAAATCCAAAGGGCATGTAGGTGCAATTAACTTTGTTGGAACTCCAAATGATTCAGCGGCAGGTTACAAGGAAATTGTTGTAGCTATCCGTGATGGTCAAGGGAATGCCCAATATCGCCCAGTTGGTATTTACATTGCTCCAAAACCAGACACCACTCCCCCTGTTGCTCAAACTCAAGACTTTGAAGTAGAACAAGGTAAGTCTTTTGACAAGACATTTACAGTAACGGATAATTCTGGTGATTTTGATCTTGCTAAGACCTTTATTGGAACAGGAACTACATCTAATCCTGCAAAACCTTGGATTCAATACCAAGTGACAAAAGTAGGTAATAAACTTAACGTTCGTGTGTACGGTACAGTACCAAATGATGCTACTGTGGAAGAATTGACAAACTTCCTTGTTGCAGCAGATAAAGCTGGGAATGTTAACTCTACTCCTACTGCACGTCAGTCTGCAAGCAAAGGTGGAGCTCCAGTTAATGGACAGTTTAAGGTTAAGGTCGTTCCAAATAAAGAATCACAGTCTGCATCTACAAGCTCGAGTCAAAGTGCTTCAGCTTCAGTAAGTTCAAGTCAAAGTGCCTCAGCGAGTGCTTCACTTAGCGCAGGTCAATCTCACTCAGCAAGCTTGAGTGCTAGCCAGAGTGCATCAGCCAGCGCATCGCTTAGCGCAAGTCGTTCAGCATCAGCAAGCGTAAGCTCAAGTCGCTCAGCTTCAGCTTCAGTAAGTTCAAGCCGTTCAGCCAGTGCTTCAGCGAGTGCCTCACTTAGCGCAAGTCGCTCAGCTTCAGCAAGTGTGAGCTCAAGTCGTTCGGCCAGTGCTTCAGCGAGTGCCTCACTTAGTGCAAGTCGCTCAGCGTCAGCTTCTGTAAGCTCAAGTCGTTCGGCCAGTGCTTCAGCGAGTGCCTCACTTAGTGCAAGTCGCTCAGCTTCAGCTTCAGTAAGTTCAAGCCGTTCAGCCAGTGCTTCAGCGAGTGCCTCACTTAGCGCAAGTCGTTCAGCGTCAGCTTCTGTAAGCTCAAGTCGTTCGGCCAGTGCTTCAGCGAGTGCCTCACTTAGTGCAAGTCGTTCAGCATCAGCGAGCGTAAGTTCAAGCCGTTCAGCCAGTGCTTCAGCGAGTGCCTCACTTAGCGCAAGTCGTTCAGCATCAGCGTCTGTAAGTTCAAGCCAATCAGCTAGCGCATCAGTAAGCTCAAGTCAATCAGCTTCAGCTTCAGTATCTGCAAGTCAAAGTACTTCAGCGTCTGTAAGTGCAAGCCAATCAGCTAGCCAATCAACTAGCGCATCAGTATCTGCAAGCCAATCAGCTTCAGCATCAGTAAGTGCAAGCCAATCAACTAGCGCATCAGTAAGCTCAAGCCAATCAACTTCAGCATCAGTAAGTGCAAGTCACTCAGCATCAGTATCAGCTAGCCAATCAGCCAGCGCCTCTGTATCAGCAAGTCAATCAGCTTCAACATCAGTAAGCGCGAGCCAAAGTGCCTCAGCAAGTGCAAGCGTAAGTGCTTCTGTAAGCTCAAGCCAATCAGCATCAAGCTCAGCAAGTGCAAGTCAATCAGCTTCAGCTTCTATCTCAGCAAGCATCAGTGCAAGCCAATCAGCATCAAGCTCAGCAAGTGCGAGCCAAAGTGCCTCAGCAAGTGCAAGCGTAAGTGCTTCTGTAAGCTCAAGCCAAAGTGCTTCAGCATCAGTAAGTGCAAGTCACTCAGCATCTGTATCAGCTAGCCAATCAGCAAGTGCATCAGAATCAGCTAGTCAAAGTGCTTCAACATCAGTAAGTGCAAGCCAATCAGCTTCAGCTTCAGCATCTAACAACCAGAACTCAGCTTCTATCTCAGCAAGCGCGAGCCACTCTGCGTCAATTAGTGCGAGCCAAAGCGCTTCAGCTTCTATCTCAGCAAGCATCAGTGCAAGCCAATCAGCATCTGTATCAGCTAGCCAATCAGCTTCAGCATCTGTAAGTGCAAGTCAAAGTGCTTCAACATCAGTAAGCGCAAGCCAAAGTGCCTCAGCTTCAGCATCTAACAACCAGAACTCAGCTTCTATCTCAGCAAGCGCGAGCCAGTCTGCGTCAATTAGTGCGAGCCAAAGCGCATCAGCATCAGTAAGTGCAAGCATCAGTGCAAGCCAATCAGCATCTGTATCAGCTAGCCAATCAGCTTCAGCATCTGTAAGTGCAAGCGACTCAGCGTCTGTATCAGCTAGCCAATCAGCAAGCGCATCTGTAAGTGCAAGTCAAAGTGCTTCAACATCAGTAAGCGCAAGCCAAAGTGCCTCAGCTTCAGCATCTAACAACCAGAACTCAGCTTCTATCTCAGCAAGCGCGAGCCAGTCTGCGTCAATTAGTGCGAGCCAAAGCGCATCAGCATCTGTAAGTGCAAGCATCAGTGCAAGCCAATCAGCATCTGTATCAGCTAGCCAATCAGCTTCAGCATCTGTAAGTGCAAGTCAAAGTGCTTCAACATCAGTAAGCGCAAGCCAAAGTGCCTCAGCTTCAGCATCTAACAACCAGAACTCAGCTTCTATCTCAGCAAGCGCGAGCCAGTCTGCGTCAATTAGTGCGAGCCAAAGCGCATCAGCATCTGTAAGTGCAAGCATCAGTGCAAGCCAATCAGCATCTGTATCAGCTAGTCAATCAGCTTCAGCATCAGTATCTGCAAGCCAATCAGCTAGCGCATCAGTAAGCTCAAGTGAATCCGCTTCAGCATCAGTATCTGTAAGCCAATCAGCAAGCGCATCAGTAAGCTCAAGTGAATCCGCTTCAGCATCAGTAAGCTCAAGCCAAAGCGCTTCAGCATCAGTATCTGCAAGCCAAAGCGCTTCAGCATCAGTAAGCTCAAGCCAAAGCGCTTCAGCATCAGTAAGCTCAAGCCAAAGCGCTTCAGCATCTGTATCAGCAAGTCAATCAGCTTCAGCTTCTGTAAGCTCAAGCCAATCAGCTTCAGCATCTGTATCAGCTAGTGAATCAGCTTCAGCTTCTGTAAGCTCAAGTCAATCAACTAGCGCATCAGTATCTGCAAGTCAATCAACTTCAGCATCTGTATCAGCTAGTGAATCAGCTTCAGCTTCTGTAAGCTCAAGTCAATCAACTAGCGCATCAGTATCTGCAAGTCAATCAGCTTCAGCGTCTGTAAGCTCAAGTGAATCAGCTTCAGCATCAGTATCTGCAAGTGAATCAGCTTCAGCATCAGTAAGCTCAAGCCAATCAGCTTCAGCTTCAGCATCTGTATCAGCTAGCCAAAGTGCTTCAGCATCAGTATCTGCAAGTCAATCAGCTAGCGCATCAGTATCAGCAAGCCAATCAGCTTCAGCATCAGTATCTGCAAGTGAATCAGCTTCAGCGTCTGTATCAGCTAGCCAAAGTGCTTCAGCATCAGTAAGCTCAAGTCAAAGCGCTTCAGCATCAGTATCTGCAAGTGAATCCGCTTCAGCTTCTGTAAGCTCAAGCCAATCAGCTAGCGCGTCAGTATCAGCAAGTGAATCCGCTTCAGCTTCTGTAAGCTCAAGCCAAAGCGCTTCAGCATCTGTATCAGCTAGCCAATCAACTTCAGCATCAGTAAGCTCAAGTCAATCAACTTCAGCATCTGTAAGTGCAAGCCAAAGCGCTTCAGCATCAGTAAGCTCAAGTCAATCAACTTCAGCATCTGTAAGTGCAAGCCAAAGCGCTTCAGCATCAGTAAGCTCAAGTCAATCAACTTCAGCATCTGTAAGTGCAAGCCAATCAGCTAGCGCATCAGTATCTGCAAGTCAATCCGCTTCAGCTTCTGTAAGCACAAGCCAATCAGCTTCAGCTTCAGCATCTGTATCAGCTAGCCAATCCGCTTCAGCATCAGTAAGCTCAAGCCAATCAACTAGCGCATCAGTATCTGAAAGCCAAAGCGCTTCAGCATCAGTATCTGCAAGCCAAAGCGCTTCAGCATCAGTATCTGCAAGTCAATCCGCTTCAGCATCAGTAAGCTCAAGTGAATCAGCTTCAGCGTCTGTATCTGCAAGTCAAAGCACTTCAGCATCTGTAAGCTCAAGTGAATCAGCTTCAGCATCTGTATCAGCTAGCCAAAGTGCTTCAGCATCAGTATCTGCAAGCCAAAGCACTTCAGCATCTGTAAGCTCAAGTGAATCAGCTTCAGCATCTGTATCTGCAAGTCAAAGTACTTCAGCAAGTGCAAGCGTAAGTGCTTCAGTGAGCTCAAGTCAATCGGCTTCAGCATCAGTATCTGCAAGTCAATCAACTTCAGCATCAGTAAGCTCAAGTCAATCAGCTTCAGCATCTGTATCAGCTAGCCAAAGTGCTTCAGCTTCTGTAAGTGCAAGTCAATCAGCTTCAGCGTCTGTATCAGCAAGCTCAAGTGAATCAGCTTCAGCGTCTGTATCAGCAAGCGCGAGCCACTCTGCGTCAGTATCTGCAAGTCAAAGTGCTTCAGCATCAGTATCAGCAAGCCAAAGCACTTCAGCATCAGTATCTGCAAGTCAATCAGCTTCAGCGTCTGTATCAGCAAGCGCGAGCCACTCAGCGTCAGTATCTGCAAGTCAAAGTGCTTCAGCATCAGTATCAGCAAGCCAATCAGCTTCAGCGTCTGTAAGCTCAAGTCAATCAGCTTCAGCGTCTGTATCTGCAAGTCAATCAGCTAGCGCATCAGTAAGCTCAAGTCAATCAGCTTCAGCATCAGTAAGCTCAAGTGAATCAGCTTCAGCATCAGTATCAGCAAGCCAAAGCACTTCAGCATCAGTATCTGCAAGTCAATCAGCTTCAGCATCTGTAAGTGCAAGCCAAAGCACTTCAGCATCAGTAAGCTCAAGCCAATCAGCTTCAGCGTCTGTAAGCTCAAGTCAATCAACTTCAGCGTCTGTATCAGCAAGCCAAAGCACTTCAGCATCAGTATCTGCAAGCCAATCAGCTTCAGCATCTGTATCAGCTAGCCAATCAGCTTCAGCATCAGTATCAGCAAGCCAATCAGCTTCAGCATCTGTATCAGCTAGTCAATCAACTAGCGCATCAGTAAGCTCAAGCCAATCAGCTTCAGCGTCTGTAAGCTCAAGTCAATCAACTTCAGCGTCTGTATCAGCAAGCCAATCAGCTTCAGCATCTGTATCAGCTAGTCAATCAACTAGCGCATCAGTAAGCTCAAGCCAATCAGCTTCAGCGTCTGTAAGCTCAAGTCAATCAACTTCAGCGTCTGTATCAGCAAGCCAAAGCACTTCAGCATCAGTATCTGCAAGCCAATCAGCTTCAGCATCTGTATCAGCAAGCCAAAGCACTTCAGCATCTGTATCAGCAAGCCAATCAACTTCAGCTTCAGTATCAGCTAGCCAAAGCACTTCAGCATCTGTATCAGCTAGCCAATCAGCTAGCGCATCAGTATCAGCTAGCCAATCAGCTTCAGCATCAGTATCAGCAAGCCAATCAACTTCAGCATCTGTATCAGCTAGCCAATCAGCTTCAGCATCAGTATCAGCAAGTCAATCAGCTTCAGCATCTGTATCAGCTAGTCAATCAGCTTCAGCATCAGTATCAGCTAGCCAATCAACTAGCGCATCAGTATCTGCAAGTCAATCAGCTTCAACATCTGTATCTGCAAGCCAATCAGCTAGCGCATCAGTATCTGCAAGCCAATCAGCTTCAGCATCTGTATCAGCAAGCCAAAGCACTTCAGCATCAGTATCTGCAAGTGAATCAGCTAGCGCATCAGTATCAGCAAGCCAAAGCACTTCAGCATCTGTATCAGCAAGCCAAAGCACTTCAGCATCAGTATCTGCAAGTCAATCAGCTTCAACATCAGTATCTGCAAGCCAATCAGCTAGCGCATCAGTATCTGCAAGCCAATCAGCTTCAGCATCTGTATCAGCTAGCCAAAGCACTTCAGCATCAGTATCTGCAAGTGAATCAGCTAGCGCATCAGTATCAGCAAGCCAAAGCACTTCAGCATCAGTATCTGCAAGTCAATCAGCTTCAGCGTCTGTAAGCTCAAGTCAATCAGCTTCAGCGTCTGTATCAGCAAGCCAAAGCACTTCAGCATCAGTATCTG